>DASSWM010000248.1:0-2813 GCA_035704865.1 Agrococcus sp. | reverse complement strand
CCACGCGCTCGCCGCCTGCTCGTCGGCGAACTCGATGACCGGCTCGGGCATCTCGGGTCCCGGCTCATCCGACACCGCGTCGACGCTCGCGACGCGGTCGCCCAGCCAGATCGACTCGTCGAAGCCCGGGCATTCGCCCGTGAGCAGCGACTGCAGGCCCATCCTCGCCGCGCCGGCGCCCGGCGTGCCGTCCCCGCGGAAGTCGGTGACGGGACCGGCACTGCCCACGATCACGACAGGCGCGAGCTCCTCGCCCGCCAGGGCCGGCCCGTAGGGCTCGATCGGCACCTCGAGCTGCCATTCCCGGTCCGCGCAGACGACCGAGTCGTCACCGTAGTACTCGCGGTACCAGAGCATCTGGGCACCGGTCTCGTCGAGCAGCACGAGGTCGTTGAGCCAGCCCGGCTCGTGGTTGTACATCTCGGACGCCTCGCCCATCGCGCTGCGGTCGTCGACGCTCCAGCCCTCCGGCAGCAGGAAGCGCACCGCGCCGTCCTGCGACTCGAACGCGCGCGCGACCGGGTCGGCCGCGCTCGGCGTGGGCTGCGCGGTGGGGGCGGCCGACGACGGCGCCGGCGAAGCGCTGGGAGCCGCCGGCACCCCGGTCTCGGTCGGAGCCGCGGGGCTGCACGCCGCGAGCGCGAGGGCCGTGAGGACGGCGACGGATGCGCGGAGCGCGAAGGCGGGCGAGCGGGTCATGGGTGCTCCTGTCGAGTCGTTGCGACGTGTTCCGTCGACCCGACATGTCCATTCCAGCGCGGGTGTCACATCCGCCAGGTCACGATCCGGACACGATGAGCGGGGTCGCCCGCCCCTCCGCCTACTTCGCGTCGCTGTACACGTGCGGGGCGAGCACGCCGATGCCGCGCATGTTGCGGTACTGCTCGGCGTAGTCGAGGCCGTAGCCGATGACGAACTCGTTCGGGATGTCGAAGCCGCAGTACTTGACGTCGACCTCGACCTTGAGCGCGTCGGGCTTGCGCAGCATCGTGCAGATCTCGACGGAGGCGGCGCCGCGCGACTCGAGGTTGCCGCGCAGCCAGGAGAGCGTGAGGCCCGAGTCGATGATGTCCTCGACGATGAGCACGTTGCGGCCCGTGAGGTCGCTGTCGAGGTCCTTGAGGATGCGCACGACGCCCGAGGAGACGGTGCCGGAGCCGTAGGACGAGACCGCCATCCAGTCCATCTCGATGTGGCGGTTGAGCGCGCGGGCCAGATCGGCCATCACCATGACGGCGCCGCGCAGCACGCCCACGAGCAGCAGGTCCTTGCCCTCGTAGTCGGCCTCGATGCGGCGCGCGAGCTCGTCGAGCTTCGCGCGCAGCTCGTCCTCGGTGATGAGGGTCTTGGCGAGGTCGGCCTCGACGTGCTGGAAGTCCATGTGCGCTCCTGGATCGCGTGGCGGGTGCGACCAACCTACCGGGCGCTCACTGGCTCCGGAACGAGGCCAGCACCTCGTGGATCGCGCCGTACTCGTCGCTCTCGAGGTAGTCGCGGGCCGCGGCGAAGCTGTCGAAGCGCGGGTACGACTCCCCCGCGTCGTCGACGATCTGGAAGAGCAGGAAGTCGTAGCCGGAGGGCGCATCGTCCTGGTAGAGCGTGAGGATGTCGGGCTCGCACGCGGTCTCGGCGTCGAGCTCGGAGATGCCGGCCGCGAACGTGACGCCGCCGAGGCCGTCCTCGTGCGCGAGCGAGACGAGCGCTGCACCCGGGTCGACCACCTGGTCTCCCATCGGCGTCACCTCGAACACCTCGGTCTCAGGCCGCTCGCAAGGCCAGAAGTCGGTTCCGTACTGACCGCCGCTCGCGACTGCCTCGAAGCGCAGCATGAGCGTGCCCTCGCCGTCGCGCACGAAGCCGCGGTAGTCGGTCCACTCCGCGCGGCCCTCGACGACCTCCCGCTCGATGTCGGCGCTCCAGCCCTGCGGCAGCCGCCAGCTCGTGTGGCCGTCGCCGACGGCGAACGTCGGCCAGTCGGCGGATGCGGGCGGCTCGGGCGCAGACGGCGTGGCCGGCGGCGTCGTCGACGGTGCCGGGGTCGTCGACGATGCCGGGGTCGTGGGCGACTCGCTGGTGGTCGGGGCCGTCAGCGACGGCGAAGGGGACGCGCCGTCGCCGGTGGCCGACTGCGCGCAGCCGGCGAGCGCGAGCGCCACCGCCAGCGCCGGGACGGCGATGCGTGCGGCTGCGGCAGCGGACGGGGTGCGGGATCGACGCGACATGATGGCTTCCTCTCCGACCGGATGCGACGCATCCGTCACCCCGTCATGTCCACTGTGCGCGATCGGTCACACCGACTCGGTCACGATTCGGCAACGGCTGCCGCGCGATCCGATGCGGCGGTCGCGCCGCTGGCGGCGATCAGGCCGCGACGAAGACGAGCCTGCGGCCCTCGCGCGTGACGCGGATGCCGGGCAGGTGGATCGGGCCCTGCCCGTGCCAGTCGGTGACGAGCCGCGAGACCTCGAGCGTCTGCTGGCGGGTGAGCGCGGTGTGGAACTCGCTCTGCACCGCCAGCCGGATGATGCGTTGGCGCAGCGCCGGCGGGTTGGCCGCGAGCGCGCCCGCGTCGAGCGACAGTCCGCCCTCGGCGTGCTCGACGAGGTCGCCGATCTGCTCCTGCGCGAAGTGGGCGAGCGCCTCGGCGTCCTCCCGCAGCGTGTCGGCCGTGCGGGTGAGGGCCTGCGCGACGCCGCCGCCCAGCACCTCGTCGAGCATCGGCAGCACGCGGTGCCGCACGCGCACGCGCAGGAAGCGGTCGTCGTCGTTGTGCGGGTCGTACCAGGGCTCGATGCCCGCGTCGCGGCACGCCT
>DASSWM010000247.1:0-3177 GCA_035704865.1 Agrococcus sp. | reverse complement strand
GACGTGCACCTGCGTGCCGGCACCGTAGGCGCCCACCTGATCCAGCGGCATGCCTCGCTCCTCGACGACGAGCAGCGTCCGTTCGCCCTCGGCGCGCAGCGTCACCTCGAGGTCATGGGGGCGCTCCCCCTCCTCCCACGTCTGCAGCAGGATCCGGCGCGGCGGCTCGCAGGCCTCGATGCGGCCGGCGCCGTCCCATCCGCTCGCGAAGAAGCGGGCCCGGAACTCGCCGGCAGGGCGCAGATCGCCGTCGACCTCGCCGAGCCAGCGCACGAGCCGGGCGGGATCGGTGAGCGCCGACCACAGATCGTCGATGCCGGTGTCGAACCGATCCTCGATGCGCACGGCACCGCGGCCGTCCTCGGATCGCAGACTGCCCAGGATGCGGTCGCTGCTGCCAGTCGTGCTCGTCATTCGCTGCTCCTTCGCTCGCGCTTGCCTCGTGCCACCTCGGTGTGCAGGGCGTCGAGCCGCTGCTCCCACATCGGCCGGTAGCGATCCAGCCAGGCATCCACCTCGGCGAGGGGCGCCGGCCGGATGCCGTAGATGCGCCGCTGTGCGTCCTGACGCACGTCGACGAGCCCCGCCTCCCGCAGCACCCGGAGGTGCCGCGACACCCCCGGCCGGGCGATGGGCAGCAGCGCCGCCAGCTCGCCCGCGGTCGCGGGCCGGTCGGCCAGCGCCTCCAGGATCGTGCGGCGGCTCTCGTCGGCCAGCGCTCGCAGTACGGCTTCCACGCGACTGAACTTACCGCGTCGGTTACGTAACCGCGAGGGTACGCACACGCATCGCGAGCCCGCCGACGACACGCGCTTGACATCACTTTGTGCGAGAGTTAATTTACTCCTGAACAAAGTCTGGAGAGTCGATGACGCCTCGCACTGGCAACGACGCCAACCGCTCCGCGATCCTCGCGCACCTCGGTGCCGCGGGACCCACGAGCAGGGCGGGCCTCGCGCGCGCCCTCGGCGTCAGCCCGGCGCTCGTCACCGCCCTCGTGCGCGGCCTCGTGGCCGACGGGCTCGTCGCCGAGGGCGACCACGACCGCACGCTGCCGGGCCGCCCGGCCAAGCTGCTGAGCCTCGTCGGCTCCTCCGGCGTCGTGGTCGGCGTCAAGCTCGTCGCCGACCACGTCGCCATCGTCGAGGCCTCGGTCGACGGCACGGTCGTGCGCTCCGCCGTCGAGCCGTGGCGCGCATCCGCCCCCACCGCCATCAGCGAGCTCGTGCGCCTGCTGCAGGCGTTCATCGCCGGCGGCAGCGACCGGCGCATGCTCGGCGTCGGCGTCGGCGTGCCCGGCCAGGTCGCGGGCCGCGAGCGCGGCACCGTCACGTGGCCCGCGGTCGGCTGGCACGGCACCGAGCTGGGCGAGTCGCTCTCGGCGAGCCTCGAGATCCCCGTGATCGTCGACAACAACGTCAACGCGCTCGCGCTCGCCGAGCGGCTGTTCGGCCACGGCCGCCGCTTCGAGGACTTCCTCACGATCACGATCGGCACGGGCATCGGCTGCGCGATCGTCACGGGCGGCACGGTGCAGCGCGGCGCGACCGGCGCAGCGGGCGAGATCGGCCACTTCCCGATCGACGACGCCACCGACGCCCGGCGGTGCGAGTGCGGCAACCGGGGCTGCCTCGAGGCGGTCATCGGGCAGGAGGCGCTCGTCGCGACCGCCCGCGCGGCAGGAGCGCTCGGCCCGAGGCAGGGCATCGACGCGCTCGTGCGCCGCGCCGATGAGGGCGACGAGGCCGCGCAGCGCGTCTTCGGCGAGGCCGGCCGCACGCTCGGCCGCACGCTCGCGGGGCTCGTGAACGTGATCGACCCGCAGGCGGTCGTGCTGACCGGCGAGGGCATGCCGGGCTGGGGCCACTGGACGTTCGGCTTCGAGCCCGCCTTCCGCGCAGGGCTGCTGCCGCAGCGGCGCGAGCTGCGCGTCGAGATCGAGACGTGGCAGGAGGACCGGTGGGCGCAGGGCGCCGCCGCGCTCGTGCTCGGCACGCCCTTCGAGGCCGACGCCGGCACCCAGAGCCGCCGCGTGCGCGCCCGCATGGCCGCTGCCCGGCCCGCAGCGACCCAGCCGGCCGCCCAGACACCGGCCCAAGGGGCGACCCGTGCGGCAGCGACCGCCGCGCCCGAGGCGGCCGCGCCATGACCGCCACCCTCGACGCGGGCGTCGCCCCGCCGCAGCGCCTCGAGCGGCCGCCGCGCCGCGCGGGCCGCTCCCGCCGCCGCACGACCCTCATCGCGATGGCGTTCCTCGCGCCCAGCGCCATCCCTCTCGCGCTGTTCACGCTCTGGCCCATGCTCAACGCCGCCTGGATCAGCCTGCACGAGTGGAACCTCATCGGCGACATGGAATTCGTCGGGCTCGACAACTACGCGACGCTGCTCACCGACGTCACCACCTGGAACGTCGTACTCCACACGCTGTATTACATCGTCGGCTACCTGCCGCTCGTCTACCTCGGCGGCCTCGCAATCGCGCTCGCGCTCAACACGCGACTCACGGGCCGCACGCTCTTCCGCGGCATCTACTTCCTGCCGGTCGTCACGAGCTGGATCGCCGTCGCGCTCGTGTGGCGCTGGCTCCTGAACCCCTCGAACGGCATCGTCAACACGGCCCTCGCCGCAGTCGGCATCGACGGCCCCGGCTGGTGGACCGACCCGCTCTGGGCTATGCCGAGCGTCATCATCGCCTCGGCGTGGAAGGACCTCGGCTTCGTCATGGTCATCCTGCTGGCGGGCCTGCAGGCGATCCCCGAGGACGTGCTCGAGGCCGCCCGCGTCGACGGCGCCGGCCGCCTGCGCACCCTCTGGTCGGTGACGCTGCCGATGCTGAGCCCCTCGACCTTCTTCGTCGTCGTCATCTCGCTCATCAACGGCTTCCAGGTCTTCGACCAGGTGTACGCGATGGTCGGCCCCTCGGCCGCGCCCGCCGCCGAGGTGGTCGTGCAGCGCATCTACAACCTCACCTTCCAGTACCAGCGGGCGGGCGAGGCATCCGCCCTCTCCTGGATCCTCTTCGCCGTCATCCTCGCGGTCACGCTCATCCAGATCCGCGCCCAGCGCCGGTGGGTGCACTATGCCTGAGGCGACCGCCGAGGCACGCACCGCGACGGGCGAGCGGATGCGTCGGCCCGCGTCGCCCAGGTCGGTGCTGCTGTGGACGCTGGTGGCGCT
>DASSWM010000246.1:0-10012 GCA_035704865.1 Agrococcus sp. | reverse complement strand
GGAACGGGTGCGGGCGTTCGCGAGCCGCGCCACGCGCTCGACGCCGTCGAGGTCGTACCCGGCCTCGGCGGCGGCACCGGCCGCCTTGAAGACGGCGAGGTCGCCCGCGATGCCGCGTCGCTGGTCGATCCGGTCGGGCGGCGCGCTCCAGATGTCGTCGGTGACGGCGACGGTCCGCACGTCGTGACCCTCGGCGCGGAGTCGCTCCTGGGCCTGGTCGAAGTGCAGCACGTCGCCCGCGTAGTTGCCGTAGCTCAGCAGCACGCCCCTGCCCTGGTCGGCGGCCTTCGCGATCGCGTAGACCTGCTGCGACGAGGGCGAGGCGAAGAGGTTGCCCATCGCGGCGCCGTGCGCGAGCCCGGGCCCGACGAGGCCGCCGAAGGCCGGGTAGTGGCCGCTGCCGCCGCCGATCACGAGCGCCACGGTGGGCTCGTCCGCCTGGGTGGATCGGACGACACCTCCGGGAGCGGCCTGCACCCAGCGCGACGATGCGGCGACGAAGCCCTCGATCATCTCGTCGGCGAAGGCACTCGGGTCATTGAACAGTCGCGTCATCGCGCTCTCCTCGATCGGGATCCCCGCTCGCGGCGGGCACGTCACCCAAATCCTATAGGAAATTGGGTTGGCTGTCACGTGCGGTCCGCGCGATCGCGACCCACCGCATCCGCACGGCCCTCGATCTAGACTGAAGCCGATCCCGCGCGGCCTGCGCCAGGCGGCCCGCGCCCCAGACGAGTCAGGAGCTGTGCCATGCCCGTCGCAACGCCAGAAGAGTACGCAGAGATGCTGGACAAGGCGAAGACCAACGCCTTCGCCTACCCCGCGATCAACGTGTCGTCGTCGTCGACGATCAACGCGGTGCTGCAGGGCCTGACCGAGGCCGGCTCCGACGGCATCATCCAGGTCACCACCGGCGGCGCCGACTTCTTCGCCGGCCAGAGCGTCAAGAACCGCGCAGGCGGGGCGATCGCCTTCGCGCGCTTCGTCACCGAGGTCGCGAAGGCCTACCCGATCAAGGTCGCGCTGCACACCGACCACTGCCCCAAGGACGCCCTCGACGGCTTCGTCTTCCCGCTGCTCGAGGCGAGCGAGGAGGAGGTCAAGGCCGGCCGCGCGCCGCTCTTCCAGTCGCACATGTGGGACGGCTCGTCGGTGCCGCTCGAGGAGAACCTCGAGATCGCGAAGCAGATCCTCCCCCGCACGCACAAGCTCGACCAGGTGCTCGAGGTCGAGATCGGCGTCGTCGGCGGCGAGGAGGACGGCGTCAGCCACGAGATCAATGACCAGCTCTACACGACCCTCGACGACGCGGTCGCGATGGTCGAGGCGCTGGGCCTCGGCGAGCAGGGCCGCTACATGGCGGCGCTCACCTTCGGCAACGTGCACGGCGTCTACAAGCCCGGCAACGTCAAGCTGCGCCCCGAGCTGCTCGGGCAGATCCAGGAGGGTCTTGCCGAGAAGTACGGCAACGGGCCCAAGCCGCTCGACCTCGTCTTCCACGGCGGCTCGGGCTCCTCGGACGAGGAGATCGCCGAGGCGGTGCGCAACGGCGTCGTGAAGATGAACATCGACACCGACACGCAGTACGCCTACACGCGCTCGGTCGCGGCGAGCATGTTCTCGAACTACGACGGCGTGCTGAAGATCGACGGCGAGGTCGGCAGCAAGAAGGCCTACGACCCGCGCGCGTGGGGCAAGGCGGCCGAGACGGCGATGGCCGCGCGCGTCGCCGCGTCGACGCAGCACCTCGGCTCGGCAGGCTGGTCGAGCAAGTAGGCACGACGCGAGAACGGGCACCCTTCGCGGGTGCCCGTTCTGCGTGGAACGGATGCGCTGCGTCGGTCGCGCGCGCCCGTGACCGGCCGTCACCGCGGCCGGGTGCCGCTCGTCACTGCGCTGCGGTGACGCTCAGCACCTCGGTCCCGTGACGCTCGTCACCGGGACCGCGTGACGCCGATCACTCCCAGTCGCCGGAGTCGATGATGCTGTCGGTGCCCTCGGGCAGCACGGTGTCGTCGACGCCGTTGTCGTCGGTGTCCACACCGGCCTGCGTGCCGCCGTGCTCGTCGGGGATGTCGGCCGGGTCGTCGCCCTCGTGCTCCTCGTCGTGCCCCTCGGAGCCCTCGGGCGCGTCGTCGGCGTCGATCTCGTCGAGCTCGTCGGTCGCGAGCACGCGGTCGTCCTCGGCGGCCTCGCCCATCGACTCGTCGTAGTCCTCGCCGGCAGCCATCTGGTCGGCCCACTGGTCGTCTTCGCGCTGGAGATCTGCCATGGCCCGATCGTATCGAGGCCGCATGGGCGCCGCCAGAGCGGGCCGCGGTCAGCGCTTGCGGCTGGGGCGCAGCTCCTTGGGCAGCGAGAAGATGAGGTCCTCCTCGGCCGTGCGCACCTCGGTGACGCCGCGGTAGCCGGCGTCCTCGAGCTCGGCCAGCACCTCGCGCACGAGGCCCTCGGGCACGCTCGCACCGCTCGTGACGCCGATCGTCTCGACGCCCTCGAGCCAGGCCTGCTCGATCTCGGTCGAGTAGTCGACGCGGTAGGCGGCCTTCGCGCCGTACTCGAGCGCGACCTCGACCAGGCGCACCGAGTTCGACGAGTTGGCGCTGCCGACGACGATCACGAGATCGGCGTCCGCCGCGACCTTCTTGATCGCCACCTGCCGGTTCTGGGTGGCGTAGCAGATGTCGTCGCTGGGCGGGTCCTGCAGGTTCGGGAAGCGGGCGCGCAGCCGGCGCACCGTCTCCATCGTCTCGTCGACGGAGAGCGTCGTCTGGCTGAGCCACACGAGCCGGTCGGGGTTCTCGACCTGCACGGTGTCGGCCTCGTCCGGGTTGTTCACGATCGTGACCCGGTCGGGCGCGTGGCCCGCGGTGCCCTCGACCTCCTCGTGGCCCTCGTGGCCGACGAGCAGGATCTCGTAGTCGTCGCGCGAGAAGCGCATGGCCTCGCGGTGCACCTTCGTCACGAGCGGGCAGGTGGCGTCGATCGCGTCGAGGCCGCGGTCGGCGGCGGCCTGCACGACGGCGGGGCTCACGCCGTGGGCGCTGAAGATGACGCGCGCGCCCGTGGGCACCTCGTCGACCTCGTTCACGAAGATCGCGCCCTCGGACTCGAGCTCCGAGACGACGTGCTTGTTGTGCACGATCTCCTTGCGCACGTAGATCGGGCCCTCGTACTGCTCGAGCGCCTTCTCCACCGCGAGCACGGCCCGGTCGACGCCGGCGCAGTAGCCGCGCGGCGTCGCGAGCAGGATGCGCTTGTCGCCCCCGACGGGCCGATCCTGGAGCCGACCCCGGCGAAGCGCCGGACGCGGCATGTCCAGCGGCACCCTTCCGTTCGTGATCGTCACTCCCCCAGTCTACCGTTGGTGCCAGGCGGCGGCCCCGGTGGTCGCTGCCGGCGAACACCCCGCACGCAAACGCACCGAGGAGCAGGATGGCCGAGCGCATCACCGGCACGCCCGACGAGCCCTGGAGCGTCGAGCGCCTCGGCGCGGAGCTCAAGAGCTACATCGGCCGGCTCGGCCACCTGTGGGTGGAGGGCGAGATCACGCAGTGGTCCGCCTCGCGCGGCAACGTGTTCGGCAAGCTCAAGGACGTCTCGGCCGACGCGACCATCTCGTTCAACGTCTGGAGCTCGACGCTCAGCCGCATCGAGGGCGAGTTCAAGCAGGGCGATCGCGCGGTGCTGCTCGTCAAGCCCGACTACTGGCCGCGCGGCGGCACGCTCTCGATGGTGACGGCGCAGATCCGCCACGTCGGCCTCGGCGACCTGCTCGCGCGGCTCGAGGCGCTGCGCCGATCGCTCGCGGCGGAGGGGCTCTTCGACGCCGCGCGCAAGCGGCCCATCCCCTTCCTGCCCGGCCGCATCGGCCTCATCACGGGCCGCGACTCCGACGCCGAGAAGGATGTGCTGCGCAACGCCCAGCTGCGCTGGCCGGGCGTCGAGTTCCGCGTCGAGCACGCCGCGGTGCAGGGCGACCAGACCGTGCCGACCGTGCTCGCGGCGCTCGCTCGGCTCGAGGCCGACCCCGAGGTCGACGTCATCGTCATCGCACGCGGCGGCGGCGACTTCCAGAACCTGCTGGGCTTCAGCGACGAGGCGCTCGTGCGCGCCGTCGCCGCCGCGACGACCCCGATCGTGTCGGCGATCGGCCACGAGGCCGACCGGCCGCTGCTCGACGACGTCGCCGACCTGCGCGCCTCGACGCCGACCGATGCCGCGAAGCGCGTCGTGCCGGATGTCGCGGAGGAGCTCAGCCGCATCGCGCAGGCGCGCGCGCAGCTGCGCGCCCGCGTGACGCAGCAGGTCGCGCGCGAGGCCGAGCGGCTCGAGGCGTTCCGCTCGCGCCCCTCGCTCGCGCGGCCCGAGACGATGATCGAGGGGCGCGCCGAGGACCTCGCGCGGCTCACGGCGCGCGCCGACGAGCTCGCAGGCCGTGTCGTCGAGCTCGGCGGCCAGCGGCTCGACCACCTGCGCCAGACGCTGCGGGCGCTCAGCCCGCAGTCGACGCTCGATCGCGGCTACGCCGTCGTGCAGACCGCGGACGGGCACGTCGCCCGCGATGCTGCGACCGTCGCCGCCGGCGACGCGGTGATCGTCACGCTCGCCCGGGGCTCGCTCGACGCCGCCGTCACGGCGACGCGCACCGCCGACGTGTGACGCCCGCTCGCATCCGCGCTGCAGGGCACGGCCCCGCCGGTCGCGTCAGCGCTGCTGATACCGCTTGCGCGCGAAGTACAGGCCGACGAGCGAGATGACCGCGATCACGATGTAGTAGATGCTCGGCGCCTGCAGCGAGCCGGTGAGGTCGAGCAGCCAGGTGAGCGCGAGGGGCGCGAGGCCGCCCATGAGCGTGACGCCGACGTTGTAGGCGACCGACAGGCCGGTGCCGCGGATCTCGGCGGGGAACAGGTTCGAGAGCAGGCCCGGCAGCGGCGCGAAGTAGAGCGCCATGATCGTGCCGAGCAGCGCGATGACGATCACGAGCGCGGCGACGCTGCGGAGCGTCACCATGATCTGGAACAGCGGCCACGCGAGCACGAGCGCGGCCACCGCCGCCCACGTCATGACCCGCGCGGGCCCGACGCGGTCGGCGAGGTGGCCGACGTAGGGCGAGCCGACGAGCGCGATGACGCCCGCGACCACGCCGCCGAGGTAGGCCGCGGCCGGCGGGATGTCGAGGTTCGTCACGGCGAAGGTCGGCATGTACAGGATCATGTAGACCGAGATGGTCGCGACGCCGATGACGGCGGATGCAGTGAGCAGCCGGCCGTAGTGGCGCACGAAGAGGTCGCCGAGCGGCGTCTTCGTGCGCTCCGCGATGCCGAGCTCCTCCGGCTCGGACAGGCGCGCGCGGATGTAGAGCCCGACCGGGCCGATCAGCAGCCCGACGAAGAACGGCACGCGCCAGCCCCATGCGTAGAGGTCCTCCTCCGACAGCCATGCGTTGAGGGCGAAGCCGAAGGCCGACGCGAGCAGCATCGACGCGCCCTGCGCGGCCACCTGCCAGGAGGCGTAGAACATCTTCTTGTGCGGCGCCGTCTCGATGAGGAACGTCGTCGCGGTGCCGAACTCGCCGCCGGCCGAGAAGCCCTGGATGAGGCGCGAGAGCAGGATGATGACGCCGCCCCAGACGCCCACGACCGCGTACGTCGGTGCGACCGCCATGATGAGCGTGCCGACCATCATGAGCAGCAGCGTGATCGTGAGCGCGTTCTTGCGCCCCTTGCGGTCGGCGTAGCTGCCGAGCACCATGCCGCCGAGCGGGCGGATGAGGTAGGTGGTCGCGAACGTCGCGAACGTGAGGATGAGGCCGAAGACGCCATCCTGCTCGGGGAAGAAGTTCTGCGCGATGACGACGGCGAACGACGCGTAGACGATGATGTCGAACCACTCGAGCGCGGCGCCGATCGAGCTCGAGATGACCGCCTTGCGGGCGGCGGCGAGTCGCTCTGGCGTGGCCTGGACGGGTGTGGCGGTCATGCGATCTCCTCGGTCTCCGGCGCGGGCGTCGCCCGCGCGGCCGTGCTCACGCGCGCGTCGTCCGCAGCCCGGCGATGAGCCGGTCGACGAACGCCTCGCACTGGGCGATCTGCTCGAGCTCGATGAACTCGTCGGGGGCGTGGGCCTGGGCGATGTCGCCCGGGCCGCACACGACGGTCGGGATGCCCGCCTCGGCGAAGAGGCCGGCCTCGGTGCCGTACGTGACCTTCTCGTCGGTCGGATGCGCGCCCCACGCCGCCGCGAGCGCGACGATCTCGGCGTCGGCGGGCGTGTCGACGCCCGGCGCGGACGCGACGACCTGCAGCTCGACGCGCGCGTCGTCGTGCTGCTCGCGCATCGCCGCCTCGAGCCGCGCGCACTCGGCGCGGAAGCGGTCGCCGAGCGCGGCGTGGTCGACGCTCGTGAGGCCGCGGAACTCGAAGTGCACGGAGCAGTCGGCAGGGATGGTGTTGATGGCGATGCCGCCCTCGATGCGGTTCGCGGTCACCGTCGTGTACGGCACGACGTAGCCGTCGTCGAACGGCCCGTCGGCGCGCATCTCGTCGGCGACCGCGTGCACGAAGCGCACGAGCTCTGCCGCGTGCGCGATCGCGTTCACGCCCTGGGTCGGCAGCGACGAGTGGGCGGCGACGCCGTGGAAGTCCGCGCGGAAGACGTTCATCGACTTGTGGCCGCGCACGATGCGCATGCTCGAGGGCTCGCCCACGACGCAGCCGCGCGGCCGCAGATCTTGGCGCACGATCTCGGCGACGAGGTCGACGGCCCCGACGCATCCGACCTCTTCGTCGTAGGAGAGGGCGAGGTGGATCGGCTCGGCCAGCGGCGCAGCGACGAGCTCCGGCAGCTTCGCGAGCACGACACCGAGGAACGACTTCATGTCGGCGCTGCCGCGGCCGTAGAGCCGGCCGTCGCGGACCTCGGGCGCGAAGGGCTCGCTGCTCCACGCCTGCCCGTCGACCGGCACGACGTCGGTGTGCGCCGAGAGCACGATGCCGCCCTCGGTCGTGCCGTCGACGGCCGGGAAGGTCGCGAGCAGGTTGGCCTTCGTGCCCGCGGCGTTCGGCACCAGCACCGGCTCGACGCCGACGGCACGCAGCAGCGCGACCGTGCGGTCGACGAGCGCGAGGTTCGACTCGCGGCTCGTGGTGTCGAAGCGGATGAGCTCGGTGATCTCGGCCATGGTGGATGCGGCGGGCGAGGCGGGCACGAGAGCTCCTGACGATCGGCGGTGCGCTGTCCGACATGCTTCCACAGCCCGCCGCGCCTCACGATCGTCACGTTGGTCAGACGGTGATCGCTGCTGCGGGGATCGTGAGAGGATCGCTGCTCATGGCCGCCGCCCTCGCACCGATCATCTCCGCGCTCTGATGCACTCCCGGGAAGCGTCCCAGCCGAAGACCATCGTGATCACCGGCGCAAGCGGCGGCATCGGTGCGGCCGCGGCCCGTCAGCTGCATCGAGCAGGGCACAGGGTCGTCATCGTCGGCAGGTCCGCGCAGAAGACCGAGGCCGTCGCCCGAGAGCTGGGCGCAGATCACCTCACCGCGGACTTCGCCCGCTTGGCGGACGTGCGGACGCTCGCAGCAGAGCTCGCAGCGTCCTATCCGCGCATCGACGTCCTCGCCAACAACGCGGGCGGCATCTTCGGCGACCGCACCAAGACGATCGATGGGTTCGAGAAGACCGTCCAGATCAACCACCTCGCGCCGTTCCTGCTCACCACGCTCCTGCTGGACACATTGATCGCGAGCAGCGCCTCCGTCATCCAGACCTCCAGCGCCGGCGCTCGCCTCTTCGGGAGACTCGATCTGGACGACCTGGACCACGATCGCGACTTCTCGCCGCAGCTCGCCTACGGCACCGCGAAGCTGGAGAACATCCTGTTCACGACCGAGCTCCACCGCAGGTACCACGCACAGGGGCTGTCTGCTGCCGCGTTCCATCCCGGTCTCGTCGCCACCGGCTTCGCGACGCAGAGCGACAGCGTCATGAAGCGCTTCTACAGCAGCCGCCTCGGACGGGCGATGATGTCGACCCCCGACGAGGGGGCCGATCAGCTGGTGTGGCTGGCAACGGCGACACCCGGCTCCGAGTGGCAGTCCGGGCAGTACTACGAGAAGAGGAAGCCGGCACGCCGGAACCACCCGCAGGCGCTCGATCGCGATCTCGCGCGGCAGCTGTGGAATCGCTCAGCCGGGCTGCTGGCCGGGCACACGCACTGACGCTCCGCGCCGCACCGCCCGCCGGCCCGACGCGGCCCGGCATGTCGGGCCCGCGCGGTAGGCTGGAGCCCGTGACCACCCCCGATCCGCAGTCGTCCGAGGTGCCTGTCGCAGACCTCGGCTACGAGCAGGCGCGCGATGAGCTCGTGCGCGTCGTGACCGCGCTCGAGTCCGGCGGCGCGACGCTCGAGGAGTCGCTCGCGCTGTGGGAGCGCGGCAACGCGCTCGCCGCGCGCTGCGAGGAGTGGCTGCAGGGCGCGAAGGCGCGGCTCGAGGCCGCGCGCTCGTCGGCCTCCGCAGCCGACGGCGCGAGCGGATCGGCGACCGCGGCCGGCAGCGACCGCGCCGACGAGGCATGAGCCGCAAGCAGCCGCGCGTCGTCGCCGAGCTGGGCCGGCCGGAGACGCCGGAGGAGACGGTGGCGCGCAAGGCCGCCGCATCGCGCCGGCACCGCGAGCACCAGACCTTCCTGAACCTCATCGCGGCCGTCGTCGTCTGCCTCGCGCTCGTCGTCGTGATGGTGCTCGTGGTCGTGCGCCCCGGCGTGCCCGAGCGCGCGCCGATCGACGTCGCCGCAGCGGCCGAGGGCGCGCAGCGCACGGTCGACGAGCCGCTCGTCGTGCCCGAGCTGCCGGAGGGCTGGGACGCGAACGCCGCCGAGATCCGCACGGGCGCCGACGGCGTCGTCACCTGGTACGCCGGCTACGTCACCCCCGACGAGCAGTTCCTCTTCTTCCGCCAGGCGCTCGAGGCGAACCCGACGTGGCTCGTGACGGCGATCGAGGGCGCGACGCCCACCGGCGAGCGCACGATCGCGGGGCTCACCTGGATCGAGCACGACCAGCGCGACGCGGAGGACCCCGGCAACCTCGCCTATGTGCTCACGACCGAGCACGACGCATCCACCGTCATCGTCGGCGGCACCGCCGACGACGCGGAGCTGCAGACGTTCGCCGAGGCCGTGAGCGCCGAGCTCACGAGCGGCGAATAGCCACCCACACCAGCCAACGAAAGGCACAGCGAAGTGAACGACGTCGACTACCGGATCGAGCACGACACGATGGGCGAGGTGCGCGTGCCCAAGGACGCGCTCTACGCGGCGCAGACGCAGCGCGCGGTGGAGAACTTCCCCATCTCGGGCACCGGGCTCGAGCCGGCCCAGATCGTGGCGCTCGCCCGCATCAAGCGCGCGGCCGCGCTCGCCAACAAGGAGCTCGGCACCGTCGAGGCGTCGATCGCCGACGCGATCGTCGCGGCTGCCGACGAGGTGATCGGCGGCGCGCACCACGACCAGTTCCCGATCGACACGTACCAGACGGGCTCGGGCACGTCGTCGAACATGAACATGAACGAGGTGCTCGCGACGCTCGCGACCAAGCACCTCGGCGCAGCTGGTGGTGACGGTGCCGTGCACCCGAACGACCACGTGAACGCCTCGCAGTCGTCGAACGACGTCTTCCCCACCTCGGTGCACATCGCCGTCACCGGCGCGCTCATCGAGCAGGCGATCCCCGCACTCGAGCACTTGGCAGGCGCGCTCGAGGAGAAGGCGACGCTCTGGGCCGACGCCGTCAAGCCCGGCCGCACCCACCTGATGGACGCGACGCCGGTCACGCTCGGCCAGGAGTTCGGCGGCTACGCCGCGCAGATCCGCTATGGCATCGAGCGCATCGAGGCAGCCCTCCCCCGCGTCGCAGAAGTTCCCCAGGGCGGCACCGCCGTCGGCACCGGCATCAACACGCCGCTCGGCTTCCCCGAGAAGGTGATCGCCGAGATCGCCGCCT
>DASSWM010000245.1:0-3410 GCA_035704865.1 Agrococcus sp. | reverse complement strand
ACGAGCGCGTCGCCGATGACGACGACCGGGTCGGTCACCGGAGCGCCGACGTCGCGGTCGACGGGGCCGCCTGCAGCCCGGCCGTGCGCGGCGCGGCCGCCCGGCGGGTCCGGCTCACCGGCGCTTGGCGATCTTGCGGAGCTCGCGCTCGAGCTCCTCGCGGCGGATGCCCTCCTCGCGCTGGTTCACGGCACCGATCGCGAGCGCGACGCCGATGCCCCAGCTCGCCCACAGCAGCGCCAGGCGCCAGTCGCGGGGACCGGTGCGCGTCGCCCGGATCACGGGCCAGGCGCTCGTCACCGAGCTGATCACGCTCACGTTGGTCAGGTACTTGCGCATGTCGCCTCCTCGTCGCGACCAAACCTACTGGCGCGAGCCTGTGCGGCGCACGGGCGTCCGGCATCCGCCCGTCCCGACCGATCGGCTGGAGCGGCCCTGACCGATCGGTCGACATCTGACCGATCGGTCAGTACAGTGGGGAGACGTGACCACACGCGACGAGATCCTCCAGGCCGCGCTCGAGCGCTTCGCCCGCTTCGGCTACCTCGGCAGCTCGATCCAGCAGATCGCCGACGACGTCGGCACCTCGAAGTCGTCAGTGCTCTACCACTTCGACTCGAAGGAGGCGCTGCTCGAGGCCGCGATGCAGCCGACGATGGATGCGCTCACCGACCTCGTCGGCGCGCTGCCGGCCCTGCAGGAGGACAAGCTCGCCGCGGCTCCCGCGCTCGTCACGCGCTTCGTCGACACGCTCATGGCGCACAGCGCCGCCGTGTCGATCTTCGTCACCCAGCGCGGTGCGCTGCAGGACGTGCCGGCGATCGTGCGCGGCAACCAGATCGTCGACGCGATCGCCGCGACCCTCGTGCTCGAGGCGCCCACCACCCGCACGCTCACCCGCCTGTCGATCGGCCTCGCGGGCGTCGCCTTCATCCTCGCCGACGCGAGCGAGACGACGCACGAGCACCCGTCGCCCGCCGAGATGCGCGAGATCTTCATCGAGACGCTGCTCGAGCTCTGCATGCCGGAGGACGGCACCGTCGAGACCCGGAAGGACGCCTGATGGCAACCTGGCTCTCCCGCGTCGGCGCCGCCTCGATGCGCCGCGCCTGGTTCGTCATCCTCGCGTGGGTCGTCGCGCTCGGCGGCGTGCTCGGCGGCGCGCTGGCGCTCGGCCCGAACATGCAGGAGTCGTTCGAGATCCCCGGCACCGAGTCGCAGCAGGCCCTCGACCGCCTCGGCAGCGTCTTCCCGCAGGTCGCCGGCAGCGCGGTGCAGGTCGTCTACCGCGCACCCGAGGGCGAGACCGTCGCCGACTACCGCGACGCCGTCGAGCAGCAGGTCGAGGCGATCGCCGGCATCGACGACGTCGCGACCGCGCTCGGACCCTGGGACGAGTTCGCCGGCGACCAGGTCTCCGACGACGGCCGCACCGCCTACGCGCAGGTGCAGTTCGAGCCGCAGGGCTCTGGCGTCAAGCCGGCGGGCCTCGCGGAGCTCGTGGAGACGGCGGATGCGGCGCGCGCGACCGGCCTGACGGTCGAGTTCGGGGGCCAGGCGTTCCAGGCCACGAGCGTGCCCATCTCCTGGGTGGAGGGGCTCGGCGTGCTCTTCGCCGGCATCGTGCTGTTCGTCACGTTCTGGTCGCTGCTCGCGGCGGGCCTGCCGCTCATCACGGCGCTCGTGGGCGTCGGCATCACGATGGGCGGCGTGCTGGGCGCCTCCGCGCTCGTGACGGTGTCCAACTCGGCGCCGCTCATGGCGCTCATGATCGGCCTCGCGGTCGGCATCGACTACGCGCTGTTCATCCTCTCGAAGCACCGCTCGCAGCTCGCGCGCGGCATGGGCGTGATCGAGTCCGGCTCGCTCGCGGTCGGCACCGCCGGCACCGCCGTCGTCTTCGCCGGCCTCACCGTGATCGTCGCGCTCACGGGCCTGCTCATCGTCGGCATCCCATTCCTATCGGTCATGGGCATCGGGGCGGCCGTCTCCGTCGCGATCGCGGTCGCGGGCGCCGCGACGCTGCTTCCCGCGATCATGGCGCTACTGGGCGAGCGGCTGCGGCCGAAGCCCGGCAGCCGCGCCGCGCGGCTCGCCGAGCGGGACGTCGACGCGCAGCCGACGCTCGGCATGCGCTGGGTCACCGGCGTCGCCAAGCGCCCGTGGGTCGCGATCGTGGCCGTGCTCGCCGTCGTAGGCGTCGCATCCGTGCCCGCCGCGAGCCTCGAGCTCGCGCTGCCCGACAACGGCCGCGAGGCGCAGGGCACGACGCAGCGGCTCGCCTACGACATGCTGCAGGAGGGGTTCGGCGAGGGCGAGACGGGGCCGCTCGTCGTGATGGCCGACATCACGCAGGTCACCGACATCATGGGTGTGCTCGACGACCTCTCGGCCGATCTCGCCGAGATCGAGGGCGTCGCCCGCATCGGCAGCGCCTTCCCCGACGAGACGGCCGACACCGCGATCGTCCAGGTGATCGCCGAGACCGGCCCGGCCGACCCCGCGACGGCCGACGTCGTGCACGCGATCCGCGCCGCGGCACCCGCCCTCGAGGCCGAGCACGGTACGCCCATCGCCGTCACGGGCGCCACCGCCGTGCAGATCGACGTCTCGCAGCGCCTCGCCGACGCGCTGCTGCCGTTCGGCGCGGTCGTCGTCTCGCTCGCGATCGTGCTGCTCATGCTCGTGTTCCGCTCGATCCTCGTGCCGGTCACGGCGGCGCTCGGCTTCGTCGCCTCGGTGCTCGCCGCGTTCGGCACGGTCGTCGCGGTCATGCAGTGGGGCTGGGGCATCGAGCTGCTGCACGCCGAGCCCGGGCCGATCCTGTCGTTCATGCCCGTGCTGCTCATGGCGGTGCTGTTCGGCCTCGCGATGGACTACCAGATGTTCCTCGTCTCGGGCATGCGCGAGGCCTACGCGCACGGGCGCGCCGACGACCCGCGCCGCGCGGTGAGCGCGGTGCGGCACGGCTTCGCCGCGAACGCGCGCGTCGTCACGGCGGCTGCGCTCATCATGTTCTTCGTCTTCTTCGCGTTCGTGCCCGAGGGCATGGCGATGATCAAGGCGATCGCGCTCGGCCTCGCGGTCGGCGTCGCGGTCGACGCGTTCCTCGTGCGCATGACGCTCATCCCCGCGCTCATGACGCTCATGGGGGAGCGCGCGTGGTGGCTGCCGCGCTGGCTCGACCGGGCGATGCCCGACATGGACGTCGAGGGCGAGAGCCTCGGCCGGCACCGCGCCGCGCTCGCGTGGGCGGCGGATGCGGGCGGTCACCTCGCGCTCGAGCGCCTGCGGCCCGAGCTGGACCACGGCGTGCCGGGCAGCGCGTCCTGGACGCTCACGGCGCCGCGCGGCGCGGTCGTGCGCCTCGGCGGCGCGTTCGCCGACCGGCAGCGGCTCGCGCACGCGCT
>DASSWM010000244.1:0-2013 GCA_035704865.1 Agrococcus sp. | reverse complement strand
GCGGTGCGCAAGGCGTGGGCCGCATACTGCGCGCGTACTTCGGGGCGCGGGTCGGCGGCGAGCTCGGCCCACGTGTCGAGCGGCCACTGCGGGCGCTCGCCCGTCAGCACCCAGGCAGCCTGCACGGCAGCGCCGCGGGCGACGTACTCACCCGGCTCGGGGATCACGACGGGCAGCCCGAACACCTGCGCGGCGACGGCGCCGACCGCGCGGCTGCGCGCGGCCCCGCCGATCAGGCGGATGCTCGCGGCCGCCACTCCGAGACGGGTCACCGCATCGAGACCGTCGGCCAGCCCGCAGAGCATGCCCTCGACGGCAGCCCTGGCGAGGTTCTCGCGCGTGGTGGACGCGAGAGTCAGGCCGAAGAGGCTGGCGGTGGCGTCGGGCAGGTTCGGGGTGCGCTCGCCCTCGAAGTAGGGCTGGAGCACGACGCCGCCCGCGCCAGGCTCGGCGGCGAGGGCGAGCTCGGCGAGCTGCTCGTGGTCGATGCCGAGCAGGCGCGCGACGGCATCGAGCACGCGGGCCGCGTTGAGCGTGGCGACGAGGGGCAGAAAGGCTCCGGCGGCGTCGGCGAAGCCGGCGACCGCGCCCGTCTCGTCGGCAACGGGCGTCTCGCTCACTGCGAAGACGGTGCCGCTCGTGCCGATCGAGACGACGACGTCGCCGGGGCGAGCGTCGAGGCCGAGGGCCGCGGCGGCGTTGTCGCCGGCGCCCGCACCGACCCGGGTGCCGGGCCGAAGAGTACGTATTGCAGGAATCGGGGCGTCGACCACACGGAATTCCGCGGGTCCCAGCACGCGAGGGAGCTGGATTCCTGCACAACGTACCGAGTCGGCTGAGGTGGGGTGGGCGGAGGCGGCGGTCGGGTCGGGTTGCGCGGCGGCGCGAGCCGGGTCAGCTTCACGGGACGGGTCGGCCTCGCGGGCGGGTCGGCCGAGCGCGAGCTCCACCAGCTCGAAGTCGTACTGCCCGCGCGCGGTGTCGAAGTAGGCAGTGCCGCTCGCATCCGAGCGGTCGGTGACGAGTTCGTCGAGCGCCGGCCCCAGCGGGCTCTCACCCGTGGGCCCGTAGCCGCGCAGGCGCCACGTCAGCCAGTCGTGCGGCAGCGCGACCGCCGCGACGCGGGCGGCGTTCTCGGGCTCGGCGTCGCGCATCCAGCGCAGCTTCGTGGCGGTGAACGACGCGACCGGCACCGAGCCCGTGCGGCGCGCGTACTCGGCAGCGCCGAGCTCGTCCGTCAGGGCCGCGGCTGCCGCAGCGGAGCGCGTGTCGTTCCAGAGCAGGGCGTCGCGGATGACGCGACCGTCAGCATCCAGCGCCACCATGCCGTGCTGTTGCCCGCCGATCGCGATCGCGTCGACGTCGGCGAGCCCGCCGGCGGCGTCGATCGCCTCGGCGAGCGCCCGCCACCACGCCTCGGGCGGAACGGCCGTGCCGTCAGGATGCGCGGCGCGGCCCTCGCGGACGACGCGCCCAGTCGCGGCGTCAACGATCAGCACTTTGCAGCTCTGGGTCGACGAGTCGACTCCGGCGACGAGGGTCATGCGGGCCTCCGGGTGGGCGGGGTGGACAAAGCCGGCGGGCCAGGCGCACGCGACTGAACGGTGTCACGAGCGCCCGGCGCGCCGGGGTCGGGGCGCGCCGGGCCACCACAATCTGTGACGCGGCGCAGGCGGGTGGGCCCTAGCGCGCGCCCATCAGGTGCTCGGTGGCGAGCTGCTGCAGACGCACGAATCCGAAGCCCTTGCCGTTGAAGTAGGCACCCGAGTCGAAGCCCTCGTAGGCCGACTGGTCGGCGAGCAGCTCGTCGATCGTCTCGCCCTCGCCGAGGGTCGGCTGCGACAGTTCGGCGACGCGGGCGGCGGCGAGCGCCTCCTGCACCTCGGGGTCGGCGCGGAAGGCCGCGGCGCGCTCCTTGAGCAGCAGGTAGGTGCGCATGTTCGCCTTCGCGCTCTCCCACACGCCGGTCTCGTCTTCGGTGCGCGAGGGCTTGTAGTCGAAGTGGCGGGGGCC
>DASSWM010000243.1:0-7526 GCA_035704865.1 Agrococcus sp. | reverse complement strand
GGCCGCTTCGACCGGCAGATCGGCGTCGACGCGCCCGACATGAAGGGCCGCGCGACGATCCTGGGCGTGCACGCCAAGGGCAAGCCGATGGCCGAAGGCGTCGACCTCGAGGTGCTCGCGCGCAAGACGCCCGGCTTCACGGGCGCCGACCTCGCGAACGTGCTCAACGAGGCCGCGCTGCTGACCGCGCGCAACAACGCCACGCAGATCACGGACGAGGCGCTCGACGAGGCCGTCGACCGCGTGATGGCCGGCCCGCAGCGCCGCACGCGCGTCATGAACGACAAGGAGCGGCTCATCACGGCCTACCACGAGGGCGGCCACGCGCTCGCGGCGGCGGCCATGCGGCACTCCGACCCCGTCACGAAGGTGACGATCCTGCCGCGCGGGCGCGCGCTCGGCTACACGATGGTGCTGCCGGTCAACGACCGCTACTCCGTCACGCGCAACGAGCTGCTCGACCAGCTCACGTACGCGATGGGCGGCCGCGTCGCCGAGGAGATCGTCTTCCACGACCCGACCACGGGCGCCGGCAACGACATCGAGAAGGCCACCGGCATCGCGCGCAAGATGGTGACCGAGTACGGCATGACGAGCGCGATCGGCGCCGTCAAGCTCGGCAACGCGCAGGGCGAGCAGTTCTTCGGCCGCGACACCGGCTCGAGCCGCGACTACTCCGACACGCTCTCCGAGGCGGTCGACCGCGAGGTGCGCGCGATCATCGAGCAGGCGCACACCGAGGCGTGGCAGGTGCTCAACACCAACCGCGACGTGCTCGATCGCCTCGCGGGCGAGCTGCTCGAGCGCGAGACGCTCGACCACCTCGCGCTCGAGGAGATCTTCCACGACGTGCAGAAGCTCCCGGAGCGCCCGCAGTGGCTCTCGCACCCCGAGCGGCCCGTGAGCGACCGCCCGCCCATCGAGCTGCCCGTCTCGCAGCACGTCGACGAGGCGGTCGAGCCGGACACCGAGCGCGAAGCCACGGCCTGATGGCTGTCGACCGCGAGCGCGTCGAGGCCGCCGTGCGCGAGCTGCTCGCGGCGATCGGCGACGACCCCGCGCGGTCGGGACTGATCGACACACCGCGACGGGTCGCATCCGCCTACACCGAGTACTTCGCCGGTGTCGGCGTCGACCCGACCGAGCAGCTCGACACGCTCGGCCTGGAAGGCGAGACAGGCGAGCTCGTGCTGCTGCGCGACATCGAGTTCCGCTCGATGTGCGAGCACCACCTGCTGCCGTTCACGGGCGTCGCGCACGTCGCGTACCTGCCGGGCGAGCGCATCGTCGGGCTCGGCCGCATCCCCGCGGTCGTCGACGTCGTCGCGTCGCGCCCGCAGATCCAGGAGCGCCTCACCGACGAGATCGCCGACGCGCTCGAGGCCGGTCTCGAGCCGCGCGGCGTGCTCGTCGTGGTCGAGGCGGCACACGGATGCGTCGCGGCGCGCGGGGCGCGCCAGGCCAAGTCGACGACGGTGACGGTGGCGAGCCGCGGGCAGCTGGCCGAGCCGATCGAGCGGGCTGAGATCATGGCGCTGATCGGGGAGCGGAGGTAGGCGTGGAGCTGCTGCCGGTGCGGCCGGAGGTGTGGGGCATCCTCAACGTGACGCCCGACTCGTTCAGCGACGGCGGCCGCTTCGTCGACCCGGGCGCCGCGATCGCGCACGCGCGGCGCATGCGCGCGCAGGGCGCCGACGTCATCGACGTGGGCGGCGAGTCGACCAGGCCCGGCGCCGACCCGCTCGACCCGGCGGAGGAGCAGGCGCGCATCCTGCCGGTCGTCGAGGCGCTCGTGCGCGAGGGCATCCGCGTCTCGGTCGACACGATCCACGCCTCCACCGCGCGCGCGGTCGTGGCCGCAGGCGCCGAGATCGTCAACGACGTCACCGCGGGCCTGCACGACCCCGACATGCTGCGCACGGTCGCCGAGAGCGGCGCGCGCATCGTGCTCATGCACTCGCGCGGCATCGACGTGACGGTCGACACCCAGTACGACGACGTCGTCGCCGAGGTCGCCGAGCACCTGCTCGAGCGCGTCGCCGCGGCGGAGGCCGCCGGCATCGCCCGCGACCGCATCATCGTCGACCCCGGCTTCGGCTTCTCGAAGGAGCCCGCCGACAACTGGCGGCTGCTCGCGGGCATGCGCAGCCTCGCCGGCCTGTTCCTGCCGATCCTGGTGGGCACGAGCCGCAAGCGGTTCCTGGGCGAGCTGCTGCCGGCGGGCGCGCCCGCCGAGGAGCGCGACGTCGCCACGGCAGTCACGAGCGTGCTCGCGGCGCAGCACGGCGCCGACGCGCTGCGCGTGCACGACGTCGCCTCGACGATCGCGGGCCTGCGGTCGCTCGCCGCGGTGGAGGACGCCGCGCGCGCGAGCGCCGACGCCGACGACGACAGCGGCAGCATCCGGCTCGAGGGCATCCGCGCCTTCGGCCACCACGGCGTGCTGCCCGAGGAGCGCCGCGACGGCCAGGAGTTCGTGATCGACGTCGACCTGTCGGTGCAGGTCGGCGCCGCCGCGCGCACCGACCGCGTCACCGACACCGTGCACTACGGCGAGCTCGCGCAGCGCATCGTCGCGGCGGTCGAGCGCGACCCCGTCGACCTCATCGAGACGCTCGCCGCCCGGCTCGTCGACCTGTGCATGGAGCACCCGCTCGTCGACGCGGCGCACGTCACGGTGCACAAGCCGTCCGCTCCTGTCGGCGTCCCCTTCGGCGACGTCGCGGTCACGTACGGGAGGGCGCGCGCATGGTGACCTTCAGCGCCGAGCGGCGCGCCGTGCTCTCGCTCGGCGCCAACCTCGGCGACCGCGTCGCGACCATCGACGCGGCCGTGCGGGCGATCTCTGGCGTCGACGGCATCCGCATCATCTCCCGCTCGAGCGCGTGGGAGTCGCCCTCGTGGCACCCCGACGGCGAGGGGCTCTCGCCCGACTACGTGAACATCATCCTGATCGTCGGCACGGTGATGGAGCCGCTCGACCTGCTCGACGCCATGCAGGCGGTCGAGGATGCGCTCGGCCGCACGCGCGACCGTCGCTGGGGCGACCGCACGATCGACGTCGACCTGGTCTCGATCGGCACCATCGAGCACGCGGAGGATCGGCTCGTGCTGCCGCACCCGCGCGCCCATGAGCGGCAGTTCGTGCTGCAGCCGTGGCTCGAGATCGAGCCGGACGCCGTGCTGCCCGGCCACGGGCCGATCGCCGAGCTCGCCGACTACGCCGACGGCGACGCCTGGAGGCTTGGGTGACGCGCACGAGCGCCACCGCGATCGTGCTGACGGTGCTCATCGCCGGCGTGCTCGCGTGGCTGCTCGAGGGCATGCTCGTGATGAGCGGCAGGGCCGCGATCGTGCCGCCGCTCACGCTCGGGCCGGCGCTCGCGCTGCTCGCCGCCGTGCTGCTGCTCGTGGCGTGGCCCGTGCGGCAGGCGGCGCAGGGCAAGCGCCGCATCGACTACCGGCACGCCACCGCGGTGCTCGGCTTCGCGAAGGCCTCGTCGATCGTGGGCGCGCTGCTCGGCGGCCTCGCGCTCGGCGCGCTCGCGTTCTTCGCCACCCGCACGGTCGTCGCGGCCGACGCGGTGCTGGCGCTCGCGATCGTCGCCGTCGGCGCGCTCGTGCAGCTCGCGGCGGGCCTCATCGCCGAGCACTGGTGCGTGCTGCCGCCCGACGACGAGGACGAGGCGGCCGCGAGAGCGGGCAGTCCCGCCTGACGCGCCGCAGCGCATCCGCCTGACGCGCCGCAGCGCATCCGCCCGACGTCGTCGCGCTACCGCTCCGGGGCCGGCTCGAACGTCGTCATCGACTCCTCGTCGAAGGCGGCGCGCACCGCCTCGACGCCCTCCCAGTTGACGTAGACGACCGACTGGCTGCCCTCCATGCCGGTGCCGAGCGTGGGCATCGTGAACGTCTGGATGCTCGAGTTGTCGATGCCCGCGAGCTGCGAGGCGAGCGTGACGACCGTCGGCAGGTCGAAGGTGTCGGTCGTGGCCATGTGCGGCGAGACCTGGGCGAAGATGTCGGCCACCCGGTTGGGGTTCGTGAGGTTCTCGCGCGTCATGAGCTGCGACATGAGGCCGCGCAGGAACGCGCGCTGGTTGTGCACGCGCTGGTAGTCGCCGTCGCTGAACGGGGTGCGCGCGCGCACGTAGATGAGCGCACGCTCGCCCTCGACGGTGATCTCCCCCTGCGGGTAGTCGTAGCCGTGGTACGAGAACGCGATGTCGTTGTCGAGCGTCACGCCGCCCATCGCCTCCGTCAGGCCCTCGAAGCCCGTGAAGTCGATGACGCCGACGTGGTCGATGCGCTGGTCGATGATGCCCTCGACCACCTGCACCATGAGCGGCACGCCGCCGAAGGCGAGCGCGGAGTTCACCTTCGCCATGCCGTGCCCGGGGATCTCGACCCACGAGTCGCGCATGATCGACATGATCTGGATCGTCTCGCGGTCCGGCGGGATGTGCGCGACGAGGATCGTGTCGGCACGATCGCCGAGGTCGCTCAGCAGCGAGCCGCCCTCGCCGCGCGAGTCGGTGCCCAGCAGCAGCACGTTCATGGGCGCCGCGCCCTCGCTCGGCGCCTCGGTCGGCCGCAGCGACTCCTCGGGGAACGCGGTCTCGATCGTCTCGACCTGCTGCACCGAGGGGTTGATGCGCAGGAAGTACCAGCCGATCGCTGCCAGCAGCGCCAGCACGATGAGGCCGACGATGCTCACGGCGATCCACCGACCGACGTG
Source organism: Agrococcus sp. (assembly GCA_035704865.1). GTDB lineage: Bacteria > Actinomycetota > Actinomycetes > Actinomycetales > Microbacteriaceae > Agrococcus. The sequence goes on along the minus strand of DASSWM010000243.1, from coordinate 2,788 downwards.
CTTGGGCTTCTGGGTCTCTGCCGTCACCGAGGCAGTATCGCAGGTCGGTCGCTCAGACTCCTCGCATTAGCCTGGACGCGGTCGCCGCCCACTGGGTCGGCGAGCGTCCCGACGGGCGAGCCGGCACCCCGGCGCGTCGCCGTCGTCGAACGAGGAGGAACCGTGGCCGAGCGCCTGGACGTCACCGGTGAGTGGCAGCGCATCAGCATGCGCTACGCGATCGTCGAGTCGATCGGCACCGTCATCTGGTGGGTGATCGTGGCGGTCGGCGCGACCGTGCCCATCTGGTTCGCGAACGACGGCGAGATGCCCTGGTGGGGCTGGCTGCCGCTCATCGGCGCGATCGTGCTCATGGTGCTCGGCGTCCTGTTCGCCTTCCTCCGCACCCGCACGATCGGCTACCTCGAGCGCCAGGACGACCTGCTCGTGCGCCGCGGCATGCTCTTCCGCCGCTTCGTCGCCGTGCCGTACGGCCGCATGCAGATCGTCGACATCACGCAGGGTCCCATCGAGCGGATGTTCGGGCTCAAGACCCTGAAGTTCGTCACGGCGGCCGCGTCCAGCGCGATCACGATCCCGGGCATGCCCGGCTCCACGGCGGAGCAGCTGCGCGACCACCTCGTCGCGGTGTCCGAGTCCCGGCGGGCAGGCCTGTGACCGACCCCCGTCACCCGCAGGGGCCTCCGGGGCCGTCGCAGGGCCAGCCGCAGCCGGGCCAGCCGCACTGGCCCGCACAGGCCGGGCCGACGCATCCGCCCCACGACCCGCAGCAGGGCCCCGGCCCGCAGGCGCCCGCGCCGCAGGACGCCCGCGCCAAGGCCATCGAGCTCGTCGACGGCGAGTGGCACCGCCTGCACCCCGCGACGCCGCTGCTGCGCGGCGGCCTCGCGCTCATCATCTTCCTCGGCATCCTGCTCTCGACCTTCCGCGACCGCCTCATCGGACTGTTCGTGCCGGACGAGCTCGCGGGCGACTGGAACGAGGATCCCTTCGGCGACTTCGTCGTCGACCAGCTGCTGTGGGTGGGCCTCGGCGTCATCGCGCTCGTGCTCGTGTCGATCGCACTGTTCTGGCTCTCGTGGCGCGTGCACCGGTTCCGCATCACGGGCGACGCGGTCGAGACCGAGCAGGGCATCTTCGTCAAGAAGCACCGGCGCGCGCCGCTCAACCGCATCCAAGGCATCAACGTGCAGAAGCCGTGGTTCGCGCGGCTGCTGGGCGCGTGCAAGTTCGAGATCCAGCAGGCGGGCAGCGACTCGAACGTCGACCTCAACTACCTGCACTCGTCGGTGGCGGATGCGCTGCGGTACGAGATCCTGAACCGCGCGTCCGGGCGCTCCACGGCCGACGCCGAGCTGCTCGCGGCGCAGCGGCGGGCGGCGTCGGGCGGCGGCGTCGTCGACGAGTTCCTGCGGCCGGATGCCGAGATCGCGCACCTCGCGCCCGACTCGCTCGTGCGCATCCCGCTCGGCCGCATCATCGGCTCGTCGCTGCTCGACGGCTGGATCGTGTGGGCGGTGCTCTACACGGCGGGCACGCTCGTCGCGATCATCGGCTTCCAGCAGTTCTGGGCGATCTTCGCGATCCTGCCCGGAGCGATCGCCTTCTTCGCCGCCGCGATGAAGGCGCTCGGCTCGAAGCTGCGGTACTCGATCGCGGCGACGCCCGACGGCATCCGGCTCGCCTACGGACTGGCGTCGACGACCACCGAGATCCTGCCGCCGGGCCGCATCTTCGCGCTGCAGGTGAAGCAGCCGCTGCTGTGGCGGCCGTTCGGCTGGTGGCAGGTGACGTTCACGCGCGCCGGCAGACAGAGCGCCGACGGCACCGGTCAGGGCGGGCAGGGCGCGCAGATGGCGAACTACCTGCTGCCGGTCGGCGACCTGCGCGACGTGCGCACGGTCATCGGCCTCGCGCTGCCGGAGCTCGCGCACTCGCCGCTCATCGACCAGGGGCTCTTCGGCCAGGCGCCCGACGCGTTCGTCGTCAGCCCGCCGCGCGCGCGGGCGTTCCGCTGGTTCTCGGTGCGGCGCAACGGCTTCCACGTGCACGACGCGGCCTTCGTGCTGCGGCACGGCCGCATCTGGCGCTCGCTGCAGCTCGTGCCGCAGGCGCGCGTGCAGTCGGTCGCGATGCAGCAGGGACCGCTCTACGGCATGGCGCGGCTCGCGCGCGTGCAGTTCCACGTGCCCGGCTCGGTGCTCTCGCCGTCGATCGGCGCGATCGACCAGCAGCACGCGGCGACGCTCTTCGAGCACGCGATGCGCACGGTCAAGGTCGCGATCGACCGGGATGCGTCGGAGTCGTGGGCGACGTCGCTCTCGCGCAACGCGGTGCTCGAGACCGCGCCCGCGGTGCAGGACGGGCTCATGCCCGCGCCCGCGCCGGGCCAGCAGCCCGGCGCCTCGAAGCAGCCGTGGCAGCAGCCTGCGAGCGCGCCGCCGCAGCAGCACTGGCAGCCGCCGGCCGGCATGCAGCAGCAGCCGCCGCCTCCGCAGCACGGATCGGTGCCGACGGCGCAGCCGCAGCAGCACTGGCAACCGCCTGCCGGTGCGCCGCAGCAGTCGCCCGCGGCCCCGCCGCAGCCGCCGGCCTGGCAGCCGCCGGCCGGTGCGCCGCAGCAGGCGCCCGCGTCCCCGCCGCAGCAGCCGACCTGGCAGCGCCCGCCCGTCGAGGACCGCTGGCGGCCGGCCCAGGGCGAGGACAAGTGGCGCCCGCTGCAGGGCGAGGAGAAGTGGCAGCCCCTGCAGGGCGACGAGCGCTGGCAGCCCATGGAGGGCGACGAGCG
>DASSWM010000242.1:0-9277 GCA_035704865.1 Agrococcus sp. | reverse complement strand
TCATGAAGGAGCTCGACCTGCCGATGGCGCCGTTCGTGCTCGGCCTCGTGCTCGGCCCGCTGTTCGAGAAGGCGCTCGTGCAGACGAGCGCGATCGGCAAGGGCGACCTCGGCGTGGTCTTCCAGAGCCCGATCGCGGTCGGCGTGCTGATCTTCGCGGCCGCCATGATCATCGTGCCGAAGCTCATCCGCCCGATCCGCGCCGTGCTCGGCAAGCGCGAGCGGTCGACGGAGGGCGCCGGGCGGTCCTGACGCCCCACAGACGTGCATCCGCCCAGGATGCACACGAGGCCGGATCGGGGCCCGCGACACCCGATCCGGCCTCTTCCCTCGTCCCGGGCGGGCGTTGACGCGCCGTTCGGGCTGACGGTCTACGCTCGTGGCACGCCCTCGGGACGCCGAGGCGCCTGGGAGGCACCATGCAGCAGCACGACGCCATGATCCGCGCGGCGCTCGACCGCATCGTCGCGGCGCTCGACGAGGCGCGCGAGGAGCTCGACGAGCTCGACGCCGTCGCCGACGACGGCAATCACGGCACGCACATGCTCGCGGGCGCCACCGCTGCCCGCGCGGCGGCTGCCGCGGCCCCCGACGGGCAGGCGTTCGCCGCCGCCGCCGCGGCTTGGGCCGCCGAGGAGGGGAACGCCAACACGCTCTGGGGCGCGATGGGCGCCGCCGCAGCGGCCGCGATCCCCGACGGGCCCACCGCGATGGTCGACGCGGCGCTCAAGGCGCTCGAGTCGTCGACCGACGCCACGATCGGCGACAAGTCGATCGTCGACACGCTGCTGCCTGCGCTCGGCGACGCGCACGTGCACCTGGAGCGCGGCGAGTCGGCCGCCGACGCGGCCGCGCACGCCGCGGGCGTCGCCGAGGAGGCCGCCGTCGAGACGGCCGCGATCGAGGACCGCTTCGACGCCTCGAACGCCGACCTCGGCTATCCCGACCCCGGCGCCACGTCGTCGGCCGTCATCCTCGCGGTGATCGCCGAGGTCGTCGCCGAGTTCTGAGCCGCGCGTCGCGCAGGCGAAGGAACCGCACGACTTTCGCGTGCCCGCATGGCGGCCGCGACGCATCCGCTCACTAGGCTCGGAAGCACCGCCGATCCTTATGGAGGACACCCCGTGCCGCAGAGCGACTCGCAGAAGGCCCCCGTCTTCGACAACCCCGACCGCAACCTCGCCATGGAGCTCGTGCGCGCGACCGAGGCGGCCGCGATCCGCGCGGTGCCGTTCATCGGCCGCGGCGACAAGAACGCCGCCGACGGCGCCGCGGTCGACGCGATGCGCACGTTCCTCTCGACCGTCGCGTTCGACGGCGTGATCGTGATCGGCGAGGGCGAGAAGGACGAGGCGCCGATGCTCTTCAACGGCGAGCACGTCGGCAACGGCCGCGGGCCCTCCGCCGACATCGCGGTCGACCCGATCGACGGCACCTCGCTCACCGCGGCCGGCCGCCAGAACGCGCTGAGCGTCATCGCCGTCGCCGACCGCGGCACGATGTACGACCCGGTCGACGCCTTCTACATGGACAAGCTCGTCGCCGGGCCCGAGGCGATCGGCGTCATCTCGCTCGAGCAGTCGATCGGCGACAACATCCGCGAGCTCGCGCGCGCGAAGGGCCGCGACGTCGAGGACATCGTCGTCGCCGTGCTCGACCGCCCGCGCCACGCGGAGCTCATCGAGGAGATCCGCTCGGCGGGCGCCGGCACGCGCCTCATGCGCGACGGCGACGTCGCCGGCGGCATCAACGCCTCGCGCTGGGAGAGCCGCATCGACATGTGCGCCGGCGCCGGCGGCACGCCCGAGGGCGTCATCACCGCGTGCGCGATCAAGGCGCTCGGCGGCTTCATGGAGGGCCGCCTGTCGCCGCAGAGCGACGAGGAGCACCGCAAGGTCGTCGCCGCGGGGCACGACCTGACCCGCGTATTGGGCCTCGACGACCTGGTCGCGAGCGACAACACCTACTTCGTCGCCACGGGCGTCACCGACGGGCAGCTGCTCGACGGCGTGCGCCGCAAGGGGCCGCTCATCCGCACCGAGTCGCTCGTGCTGCGCTCCAAGACGGGCACCGCCCGCCGCGTGATCGCCGAGCACCGCGCCGAGAAGTGGCTCGAGAAGGAGTGGGCGCGCAGCTGAGCTGCGCTGCTGCGGCGCCGAGCCTCGAGCTGGCGCTGCCGTCGCGGATCCGAGGCGAGACCGCGCCCTGAGCGGCATCTCGGCGGCGCGGGCGGGCCGCTGCGTCCTCGGGAGATCTTGAGCGGATGCGCTGTCGCGCCTCGTGCGCGCAGGGCAAGATTGCCGGCATGGGCGGCGGGCGTTCTCTGAGCATCGATCTCGCATGGTTCGTCGCCCTGCTCGCGCTCGCCGCGCAGTCGACCATGGCGGCCGCCTGGCCGCCGCAGCCGAGCTGGGTGCTGGCCGTCGTGAACGGCCCGCCCACGACGCTCTTCGCGGTGCTCGCCGGTGTCGGCTCCGTGCTCGCGGTGCAGGGCAGGCTCGTCGAGCGGGCGCGAGGCTCCGCCGCGGGCGCGACGCTCGTGCGCGGGCTCGTGGTCGTGGCCGTCGGCGCCGTCGTCGTGCCGTTCGGCTGGGCGCTGCCCAACGTGCTGCTGCCGCTCGGCGTCGCGATCGCGCTCTCGGCGCCCATGCTGCTGCTGCCGGCATGGGTCACGGCGGTCCCGCTGCTCGCGCTGGCGGGCAGCGGCGGATGGATCCTGGCGAGCGTGTGGCCCCTCCTGCCGTACCCGGCGAGCACCAGCACGTGGGACGGCCTCGCGAGCGACCCGCTCGCGACGCTCGGCCACGTCACGCTGACCGGGCTGCCGCCCGCGCTCACGCTGCTGACCTACGTGCTGCTCGGCACCCTGCTCGCACGGATGCTGCTCGCGGCACCCCATGCGAGGGCGCAGCGGCTCGTGCTCGGCGGCACCCTGGCAGCCGGCGCGCTGCTGACGACCGCCGGCGTCGCCATGAGCGAGATCGGCCTGCATCGGCTCGCCGACCACCTGGGCTTCGGCATCGACGCGGTGCGCCACGAGCAGCTGCAGCACCAGTTCGGCGCGCCCGTCACCGCCGACTGGTTCTCGATGCTCATCGCGGCGCCCGCGAGCGGCTCGTACGGCGACCTCGCGCGCACCGCGGGCATGGCGCTCATGGTCATCGGGGCGCTCGGCCTGCTCTGCTCATGGCTGCCGCTGCGCGCGCGGCAGGCGCTCGAGGTACCGCGCGTGATCGGCACCGCGCCGATCTCGCTCCTCGTCACCCACGTGGTGCTGTACTCGCTGCTGGTCGAGAACCTCTCCGGCGACGCGCTCGACTGGGTGCTCGGCACACGGGGCTGGGCGCTGCACGGGATCGTGTTCGTGCTGCTCGGGCTCGTGCAGGCGATCATGGGCGCGCGCGGCGTGCTCGAGGCGATCGCCGAGGACCTCGCGGACCGGATCGCGCCGCACCACGACCCGGTGCGGCCCGAGATCGTCGCGACGCCCGACGAGACGTCGGTCGTCTTCCGCATGCGGCTGCGGGCGCCGATCGAGGCGGTCTGGCACGCCATCGCCGATCCGCAGATGCAGCTGCGCTGGACGCAGGATCCCATGACGCCGATCGTGCGCGCCGAGATGGACGTGCGCACGGGCGGCTCCTTCCGCTGGCTCGTCTCGACGTGGCTGGGGATCCGAGTCTCCCTCGGCGGCACGTACCTGCGCGTCGAGCCGCCCTTCGTGCTCGTGACGACGCTGGGAGGAGCGGGGGCGGACCCCGCGCTCGTCAGCGCCGACTGGCTGCGGCACGACGACGGCACGACGACGATCGAGACCAGCAACCGGTACGCGACGCCCGAGCTGCGCGAGCGCGCGCTCGCCGAGCTGCGCGTCGCCGGATCCCGGCTCGCGGAAGCCTGCGGCGCGAGAGTGCAGCTGCCATGAGCGGTGGGCAGGAGCGCGGCATCGACCTGACATGGGCGTGGGCGCTGCTGGGCGTCATGGCGTCGAGCGTCGTGCTGTGGTGGCCATCGGGCGACGCTCCCTGGATCGTCTGGCTGCTCGAGGGGCCGCCCGTCGTGCTGCTCGCGATGCTGGCGGGCGTGAGCACGACGATGGCGGTGGGCCCGCGGCTCGCGTCGGGCGACGTAGGCGGGGCCCTGCGGGCGACGATCATGCGCGGGCTGCTCGTGGCGATGCTCGGGCTCGTGCTGGGCGCCGTCGCGTACTCGGTGTGGGGCGTGCTCGCGCCGATCGGGATCGCGATCGCGGTCGGCGCCGTCGCGCTCGTGCTGCCGACGTGGGCCGTCGCAGTGCTCGCGGCACTGCTCGCGATCAACGGCGGGTGGATGCTCGCGCTCGCGCGCCAGTCCGCGCCCGTGCTCGAGCAGGCGCACTCCATCACGACGCTCATGATGGATCCGTACGGGACGGCGGCCGACATCGTGGCGGCGGGACTGCATCCCGCGCTGACGTTGCTCACCGCGGTGCTCGTCGGCGTCATCGTCGCGCGCGTGCTCGAGCGCGGGGCCCGCGCCGGCCGTCGCCGCGCGACGCTCGGCGCCATCGCGGGCGGCGGTGCGCTGCTGGCGACCATCGGCATCGCGGTGGGCGAGATCGCGCTGCTGGTCGTGGGCGGCGCGTTCGCGCCCGGCGACCCCGCGCTCGCGCGCGAGTGGCTGCTGGCGAGCGGCCGCTACCAGCCGCTGCCGAGCGGCCTCGAGTATCAGCTGCTGTCTGCGCCGCTCTCCGGCACGCCCGTGGAGGTCGTGCGCATGCTCGGGCTCGCCCTGCTCGCGATCGGGACGATCGGCCTGCTCGCCGACCTGGCCCCCGGTCGGCTGCGGCCATGGCTCGAGCCGGCGCGGGCGCTCGGCGCGGCCATGCTCACGATGTACGCGGTGCACGCGATCGCGTACACCGCGCTCGGGCAGCTCGGCGCCGACGGCCCGCCGTGGGCGACGGGCTGGGACGGCATGCTGCTGCACCTCGCGATCTGCCTGATCGCGCTCTCGCTGCTCGCGGCGCGAGGCGTCATGGACCCGATCGGCGCGGGCATCGACCACGTCGCGGAGCGCGTCGCGGGCGGCCGCAGGCCGCTGCGGCCGGCGTTCGGCTTCCCCGACGACACGTCGCTCACCTACGAGGTGCAGCTGCACGCGCCCATCGAGCGCGTCTGGCAGGCGATCACCGACCCGGAGCTCGTGCGGCGGTGGTCCGAGCATCCCAGCCGGCCCATCCTGCGCAGCGAGGGGGACGTGCGCACGGGCGGCACGTGGCGCTGGCAGGTCGGCACCGCGGTCGGCGCGCCGATCGAGGTCTTCGGCGAGTACCTGCAGATCGAGGCGCCCACGACACTCGTGCAGACGATGCGCACGGCCACGGGCGGCCTGCAGATGACGAGCATCGACCGGCTGTTCCAGTTCGACGGCGTCACGACGCTGCGCACGCGCAACGTCTACCCGAGCGAGCGGGCGCGGGCGCGCGGCCTGGCCGGGCTCCGCATCAACCGGGATGCGTGGACGCGGCTCGCCGCCCTCGTCGAGCAGCCCGACGCGATGCGCCCGCCCGCGGACGCGCGGCCGCGCCCGTGACCCGCTCGGGCGCCACGACGCATCCGTACCCGTGACGCGCGTGCCCGACGGCGCTTCCGCGCCCGCGTCGAGCCCGTGCGTCGACGCATCCGCCCCCGTGATGCGCGCGTGCGGCACGATGGTGCGGTGAGCGGCACCCGGGGCGGCGCGCGCCTGGTCGGCATCGACCTCGCGCGGCTCGTCGCCGTCGCGGGCATGATGGCCGCGCACACGCTGCACCGCGGCGATCAGCCGCCGCCCGCAGGCGTCGTGGCGCTCATCGACGGGCCGCCCTCGACGCTGTTCGCGGTGCTCGGCGGCGTGAGCGTCGTGCTGGCCGCGCGCTCGCGGCTCGCGATCGGCGACCGCGGGGGAGCGGTGCGCTCGACGCTCGCGCGCGGGCTCGCGGTGGCGCTGCTCGGCTTCCTCGTCATCCCGCTCGCGGGCGCCGTCTACGTCGTGCTCGTGCCCTTCGGCGTCGCGATCATGGTCGCGGCGCTGCTCGTGCTGCTGCCCACGTGGCTGCTGGTCGCGCTCGCGACGCTGCTGGCCGCCGGCAGCGGCTGGCTCGTGGCGCTCGCGCGCGAGCGGCTGCCGGGCCTCGAGGGCGCGCACTCGGTCGTGCAGCTGCTCGGCGATCCGCTCGCGGTCGCGAACGACGTGCTGCTGAACGGCGTCTACCCGGCGCTCACCTGGACCGCCTACCTGGCGATCGGGATCCTCGTCGCCCGCGCGATCCTGGCCGCGCGCCGCGCCGGCCGCGAGCGGTGGGCGCTCGTGGGGCTCGCGGGCGGGGGTGCGCTGCTCGTCGCGGCGGGCATCGCCGCGAGCGAGATCGGCGTGCGCGTGCTCGCCGGCGGGCGCGACGCGGGCGCCGCGCGCGACGAGCTGCTCGCCAACGCCTACGGCGCCGTCGGCAGCACGGAGCCCGCATTCCAGCTGCTCGCGGCGCCGCACTCCGGCACGCCGGCCGACATCGCCCGCACGGCGGGCATCGCGCTGCTCGTCATCGCGCTGCTCGGGCTGCTCGCCTCGGCGCTGCCAGCGGCCGCCTTGCGCGTCATCGAGCCCGCGCGCGCGGCGGGAGGGGCGCCGCTGACGATCTACATCGTGCACGTCGTGCTGATCTCGGTCATGGGCGGCCTGCTGGTCGGCGCGGCGCCGTGGGCGGTGGGCGGATGGAGCGGCTGGGCCCTGCAGCTGCTGATCGCGCTCGGCATCGGCGCGGTGCTCGCCGCGCAGGGCAGGCGCGGTCCGTTCGAGCGGCTCGTCGGCTGGATCGCCGGCAGGGCGGGCGGCCGCCACGAGGCGGGCGAGCCGCAGCCGTACGAGCTCGCGGGCGACACGGGCATCGTCTACGAGTGGCGCTTCCGCGCGCCGATCGACGAGGTGTGGCGAGCGCTGACTGAGCCCGAGCTGCTGCGCGCGTGGATCGCCGACCCGCAGCTGCCGGTCACGAGCGCGTGGTCGGATCTGCGCACGGGCGGCAGCTACCGGCTCGAGCACCGCCGATCGGCCGGCGACCTCGTCGTGCGGGGCGAGTACCTGCAGGTCGAGCCGCCGACGCTGCTCGTCGAGTCGCTGCACGCGGAGGGCGACGGGCGCCCGCCCGTGCTCTCCACGTCGATGCTCGCCCAGCACGGCGACGTCACGACCGTGCGCGTGCGCGAGGAGTGGGAGTCACCCCAGCTGCGCGGCGACGCGCTCGGCGAGATGCGCGTCGTCGCCGCCATGCGCCACCGCCTCGCCGCGCTCGTCGAGCGCTGAGGGCCTACGCTCACGCCAGCGGCGCTCACGCCCCAGGCGCACCCGCCCGCTCCCGAGGAGTGCCCGCTCCCGCGATGTTCCCGCTCCCGCGAGGCTCCGCTCGCGCGGCCGAGCGCATCCGCACCCCTTGACACGCAGGCGAGCACGGCGTACATTGCCAACTAGTTATAGAACGAGGAGGTGATGGACGTGGAGCACGGCATGGCAGCAGCGGACGAGGCGGCAGACCGCATCGACGACCAGTCGCTCGACCGCATCTTCGCCGCGCTCTCCGACCGCACGCGCCGCCGCATCCTGCTGCGACTGCGGTCGGGCCCCGCGACCGTCACCGAGCTCACCGCGCTCGCCGGCCTCAGCCAGCCCGCCGTCTCCAAGCACCTCAAGGTGCTCGGCGAGGCCGGACTGGTGCGGGCCGAGCGCGACGCGCAGCGCATCAACCGCATGATCGAGCTCGCGCCGCTCATCCGCGCTGCCGTCTTCGTCTCCCAGTTCGAGGTGCAGGTCGACGCCCGACTCGACCGCCTCGAGGCGCGACTCACGTCGGGAACCCTGCCGGACGCATCCGGCCACAACCCCAAGGAGTGATCATGAAGACCCGATTCAGCCTGCCCGACGACACCTCGATCGCCTACGAGCGCGACTTCAGCGCCCCCGCGAGCGAGGTGTGGAAGGCGTACACCGACCCCGAGATCGTGCGCACGTGGATGCTCGGGCCCGACCCGGAGACCGAGTTCCCGACGTGCGAGATGGACATGCGCGCAGGCGGCTCGTTCCGCTGGGTGTGGGTCGACGGCAACGGCGAGCTCGAGATCTGGGGCGACGTGCTCGAGGCCGAGGAGCCGCACCGCATCGTCACGACCGAGCGCATGCGCGGCAGCGCGGTGGGCGGCATGGAGTTCCCGCCCACCACGAACACGTCGACCCTCACCGAGCACGACGGCGTCACGACGCTGCGCACCGTCACGGTCTACGACTCGAAGGAGTCGCGCGACGGCGCCTACGCGAGCGGCATGGACGTCGGCATCGACGCCGGCTACGCGCGCATGGCCTCCCACTGGGGGTGATCCGCCCGGGCGCTGCCGAACAGCCGCGCCGTGGGGCCGTCGCCGGCGAGCAGCTCGTGCGGCGGCCCCGTCTCCACGAGGCGGCCGGCATCCAGGTGCCACACGACGTCGGCGGATGCGACCATGTCGGCGTCGTGGGTGATGACGAGTGTCGTGCCGGCTCGGTGCCGCACGACCTCGCGCAGCATCTCGCGCGTCTGCGCGTCGAGGTGCGCATCGGCCTCGTCGAGCACGAGGATGCGCGGGTCGCCCAGCATCGCGCGGGCGAGCGCGACGCGCGTGCGCTGGCCGGCCGAGAGCCGCCTGCCCGACTCGCCGACGTCGGCGCTCCAGCCGCCGTCGAGCTGCTCGGCGAGCGCGTCGACGCCTGTGATGGCCGCGACGCGGCCGAGCTCGCTCTCGCCGATGCGCGGGTGGCGGTAGCGCACGTTGCGCTCGATCGTGCCGCGCATGAGCGGCAGGTCGGGCCCGACGACGCCGATCGCGCGGCGCGCCGACCGCAGCCGCACCTCGCGCAGGTCGGCGCCGTCGAGCACGACCGCGCCGGCCTCGGGGTCGACGAGCCGCGCGGCGATGCTGCCGAGCGTCGACTTGCCGGCGCCGTTGCCGCCGATCACGGCGACGGTCTGGCCGGGCTCGGCGCGCGCGGTGACGCCGCGCAGGCCCGGCTCGAGCACGACACCGCGCAGCTCGAGCGCGCCGGGGCCCTCCGGCAGCTCGGGCAGACCGGCGGGGTCGGGCAGCGGCTCGAGCTGCAGGAAGCGGATCGCGGCGGCCCTCGCGACGCCGGCGCGCGCGTGGTACTCGGCGACCCGGCCGAGGTCGCGCAGGTGCGTCGCGAGCATGCCGACGACCGTGAGCGCGCCGACGATGGCGGCGGGCGAGGTGCTGCCG
>DASSWM010000241.1:0-7216 GCA_035704865.1 Agrococcus sp. | reverse complement strand
GGCGGGCACGGAGGATGCCGCTGCGACCTTCCGCGGCTACGCGGAGGAGCTGGGCCTCGACATGGCCGCCTACGACGAGGCGGTCGCCTCGGAGGCGACGGCCGACCGCATCGCGCTCGACTACCGCGCCGGCGTCGAGCTCGGCGTGCAGTCGACGCCGACGTTCTTCGTCGACGGCGAGATGGTCGAGCTGCAGAGCCTCGACGACGTCGAGGCCGCGATCGAGGCTGCCCTCGCCGAGTAGTGCTCGGGGGCGGATGCGCCGGCGGACGCAGGCGGTCGAGGTGCCGCCGACGGTCCAACGGGGAAGATGAGCCGCCGGCGGCGTCGACTCGAGGCGGCGGCTCGCGCCGCCGCCCGGGTCGCCCGCCACCCTAGCCCGGCGCGCTCCGCTACCGCTCCTGCTGCTGCCGTTCGCGCACGGGCTGCAGGTCGATGCGGGAGGTGCCGATCTCGTTGCCGGCCTTCCAGTCGTCCCAGCCGGGCTGATCCGCCATGAACGCCTCGATCTCGTCCTTCGAGGCCTCGAGCTTCGGGTCGTGCTTGAGGTAGTGCCGCGTCTCGCGCGCGACGAGGCCCGAGAGGATGAGCAGGCCGATGAGGTTCGGCAGTGCCATGAGGCCGTTCGCGATGTCCGAGAACTTCCACACCAGGTCGAGCTCGGTCGTGCACCCGATGTAGACCACGAGCGCGAACAGCACGCGGAAGGGCATCACCCAGCGCCTGCCGAAGAGCCGCTCGATGTTGCGCTCGCCGTAGTACGACCAGCCGAGGATGGTCGAGTAGGCGAACAGCACGAGCCCGATGGTGACGATCCAGTGCCCCCATTCGCCCGGCAGGCCGTTGGTGAAGGCCTCGCCGGTCATGAGCGCGGCGCTGATCTGCTCGCCGGTCGCCTCGTCGATGTCGTCCCACACGCCCGTCACGACGATCGTGAGACCCGTGATGGTGACGACGATGAGCGTGTCGATGAACGTCTGCGTCATCGACACGAGGCCCTGGCGCACCGGGTGCGTCGTCTTCGCGGCGGCCGCGGCGATCGCGGCCGAGCCGAGCCCCGACTCGTTCGAGAACAGGCCGCGCGCGACGCCGTACTGGATCGCGATGATGAGGACGGACCCCGCGAAGCCGCCCACCGCGGCCGAGCCCGTGAACGCATCCGTGAAGATCTGCGCGATCGCCGCCGGCAGCTGGCCGATGTTGGCGAGCAGGATGTAGAGGCCGCCGATGACGTAGAAGACGATCATGATCGGCACGAAGCCGGCCGTGACGCGGCCGATCGACTTGATGCCGCCGACGAGCACGACGAGCGTCATGACGGTGAGGATGATGCCCGTCACCCAGGTGGGCACGGCCCAGCTGTGCTCGACGTTCGTGGCGATCGAGTTGCCCTGCGTCATGTTGCCGATGCCGAAGCAGGCGACGATCGTGAAGATCGCGAACGAGAGGGCGAGGATCTTGCCGAGCGGCCCCCGGATGCCCCGCTGCAGGTAGAACTGCGGGCCGCCGGACTTCTCGCCCGCGTCGTCAGTGGTGCGGAAGCGCACGGCGAGGTAGGCCTCGGTGTACTTCGAGGCCATGCCGACGAGGCCCGTGACCCACATCCAGAACAGCGCGCCGGGGCCGCCGATGCCGATCGCGGTCGCGACGCCCACGATGTTGCCGGTGCCCACGGTCGCGGCGAGCGCGGTCGTGAGCGCCTGGAACTGCGAGATGTCGCCCTCGGCGCCGTCGTCCTTGCGCTTGAGGATGCCGAGCCGCAGGCCCGCGCCGAGCTTGAGGAACTGCAGGCCGCCCAGCCGGATCGTGAGGTAGAGGCCGGTGCCGACGAGCAGCGGGATCAGCAGGAACGGGCCCCAGATCACGCCGCTCACGGCATCGAGCACATCCAGCAGGGGCGTCAGATCCATCGTCTCTCCGAGTGTTGCAGCGTCGTCGGTCGGTGTCGGCACGCCTGCCGGCGCGATGTCAGACATTACATGCCGGCGGGTGCCGGGTCCGCACGGCGGGGCCGCGCGCGTTGCGCGGGCGGGGCGCGGCCTGCACCATGGCGGTATGCGACGGCGCCCGGGATTCCGCGCGGCGCTCGTGCTCGGCGTCGCGCTGCTCGTGAGCGGCTGCGCCGCACCGACCGGCGAACCAGGGCCGACCGGAGAGCGCGGGCCCTCGGGGGCGCCGACGTCCGACGCGAGCCCGCCGGCGCCCGCGCCATCCCACCGGGCTGCGCCCGACGGCGTGCTGGCCGAGATCGTGCAGCTGCGCGGCGACGTCGCCTCCGGCCACATCGAGCTGCGGGTGACGAACGGGACGGATGCGCCGCTGACGGTCGAGCGGGCCACGTACGACTCGAACCGGTGGGCGGCCACCATGGTGCGCGACGACCAGGCGCAGATCCCGCCCGGGCAGCGGCGCAACCTGCGGATGGCGCTGCCCGAGCCCACGTGCGCCACGTCGCAGCTCGAGCATCTCGCGACGCTGGAGCTCGCGGACGGCACGGCGCTCGAGCTCGTGCCGAGCGACCCGCTCGACCAGCTCGAGCGCCTCGACGACGCGGTGTGCGACCTGCGCGCGTGGGAGGAGCGCGCGGCAGCGGTCACGTGGCTCGAGCCGACGATCCCTGCCGACGGCGCCGGTCCCGCGGTCGTGCGGCTGCGCGTCGAGCCGCTCGGCACGGGCGAGCGCGCGACGCTGCAGAGCTTCTCCAGCACCGTCCTCGTGACGCCCGTGGACGCATCCGGAGCTCGGGTCGAGGTGCTGCCGATCGAGCGCGCGATCGCGCCGGGCGACGCGCCGTTCGTGCTCGAGGTGCCGCTCGAGCCGGGCCGCTGCGACCTGCATGCGATCGCCGAGGACAAGCAGGGCACGATCTTCCGCCTGCGCGCGACGCTCGCGGACGAGCCCATCGACCTCGTGCTGCCCGCGCCGGAGGCCCAGCGAGAGGCGCTGCTCGACTGGGTCGTCGAGCGCTGCGCGGCGCAGCCGTAGCAGCGGGGGCATCGTCGGCCGCGGCAGGCCGAGCGGCTGCAGCGCCGCGCCGTGGAGCTCGCGCCGCCGCGCAGATGGCACGATCGTCAGCATGAGCAGCACTGTCGAGCCGACCGCTGAGCCGACCGCTGAGCCGACCGCTGAGCCCGCGACCGGGCCAGCGACCGAGTCAGCGCCGGCGACCGAGCCAGCGATCGAAGCGGCGAGCGAGCCCGCGCCCGCGGGCGAGCCCGACCTCGAGGCCGCTCGCGCGATGTGGGAGGCCTACGCGGCCGAGCACGCCGACGCCGTCGCCGCGGGTGCCGAGCACACGGTCGAGCGCTTCGGCGACTCCGAGCAGCTCGCCGACGCGCTGCTCGAGATCGTGCTGAGCGGCCGCAAGCGCGCGACGTCCGAGCTCGCCTCGGAGTTCCTCGCGGCCGGAGACCAGCTGCCGCGCATCGGCTCCCACTGGATCGCCTGCGACGGCCGCGGCGTGCCGCGCATCGTCATCCGCAGCACCGAGCTGCGCGTCGGACCGTTCGACAGCGTCGATGCGGAATTCGCGGCCGCGGAGGGCGAGGACGACGGCTCCGTCGAGTCGTGGAAGGCCGAGCACCGGCGCTACTGGCAGCGCACGACCGCCGCGCGCGGCGCCGTCTGGTCGGAGCGCGACGAGGTCGTCTTCGAGCGCTTCGCGGTCGTGTGGCCGCCGGAGCACGCCGACCCACGCTGAAGCGCGATCAGAGCCAGCGCTTGACCTTGAAGATGCTGAACAGGCCGACCGCGAGCAGCGCCATGAGCCCGAGCGCGAACGGGTAGCCGAACGCCCAGTGCAGCTCGGGCATCACGTCGAAGTTCATGCCGTAGACCGTGCCGATGAGCGTCGGCGCGAAGATGATCGCCGCCCACGAGGAGATCTTCTTGATCTCGTCGTTCTGCGCCAGGTTCGCCTCGGTGTGCCGCCGCGCGACGAGCGCGGAGTGGACGGTCAGCGCGTTGTCGAGAATCGCGCGCAGCGAGGCGACGCGCTCGTCGACCCGGATGGCGTGGTCGAGCACGTCGCGCAGCGCGCGCTGCAACTCGACCTCGACCCGGTACTTCTCCGTGCCCCGCTGCAGCCACTCGAGCATCGCGGCGAGCGGCTGCACCGCCCGCTGGAAGCCGATCACCTCGCGGGCGAGCTCGTAGATGCGGCGGGTCAGGCCCTCGTCGTCCTCGTCGCCGAAGAGCTGATCCTCGATCTCGTCGATGTCGTTCTCGAGCCCCGCCACGACCGGCGCGTACTCGTCGACGACCTCGTCGAGCACCGCGTAGAGCACCGCCTCCGGGCCGAGCGAGAGCAGCTCGGGCGCCGACTCCATGCGGCGGCGCACGGATGCGAGATCGGGCGACTCGGCATGCCGGATCGTGACGACGAAGTCGGGGCCGACGAAGACGTGCAGCTCGCCGAACTCGACGACCTCCTCGACGTCGCGGTAGCGGGCGGGCCGCAGCACGGCGAAGAGCGTGTCGCCGTAGCGCTCGAGCTTGGCGCGCTGGTGGCCCTTGAGCGCATCCTCGACCGCGAGCGGGTGCAGGCCGAACTCGGCGGCGACCGACTGGATCTCCTCCGGGCGCGGCCGGTAGAGGCCGATCCAGGCGACGCCCTGGTGATGCCGCATCCGCTCGTACGTCTCGTCGAGGCTCTCGGGCGTCTCCACCCGCAGCCCGTCGACGTACACCGCGTTGTCCACGATCGGAGCCATCGCGCCTCCATCCAGCTCGCCACGACCAGCAGCGCTGGCGCTCGTCGAGCGTAGCGATCCGGCGGCGGTGCGCGCGGCCGGCGCGCGCCGGACGGCGCGGTCAGCGCGGTGAGCGCCGCACCGTGAGCGTCTGCATCGCGTGCCCGACGTGCCCGCGCTCGTCGTGCAGCTCGGCGTCGGTGATGCCGTGACCGGATGCCCCGAACGCGACGGTCGTGTCGAGCCCGAGCCAGCCGTGCTCCGGCTGCCGCAGCAGGTGGATCGTGAGGTCGAGGTTGGGGAACATCCACGCGTCGGGCGTCGCGCGCACCGCGACGCCGTTCGCGACGTCGACGAGGCCGATCCAGCGCGCGAGGCCGCTCGCCGGCTCTCCCTCGATGAGGTCGTGCGGCGTGCGCACCCACACGCTGCCGCGCCCCGGCACAGCGGCACCGGTCTGGCGCACCTCGAGCGACCGCACGAATCCGCCGCCCCAGGCCTCGTGGAACGCGGTGGGCCGGGCGCCGTCGGGGGAGGGGAGCGGCGCGGCGGCACCACCGGCGGCCTCGCTCGTGTCGCTCTCGACGCTGTACCAGGCGCGGGCGACGGCGGCGTCGCGTCCGGCGATGGATGCGGTGGCCTCGACGAGCTCGATCGTGCGGCCCGGGCGTCGGGTCTCGACCCGCACGCTCGTCTCCGCGAGCGCGAGGAAGCCCAGGATGTCGAACGCGATGCGGCTCAGCTGCAGCCCGGGCGCGCCGTGCGCCGCGCGGTGCCGCTCGATCGCGTGCGTGAGCAGCCCGGCGACGGGTGCGAAGTGGATCTCGCCCGGCTGCCATGCGCCGCTCGCGAGCTCCGTCGGCCGGTAGCGGCCGTCGCCGAGCGCGATCCAGTAGGCGTGCGCATCATCGGTGGGTGCGGGCATGGATCCGATCCTGCCAGCACCGGCGAGCGCTACGCGCCGGCAGGCGGGTGCAGCAGCAGCTCGGCGAGGTCCGCCAGGTAGCGCTCGAGCGGCACGGGCGCGTCGGCGCCCCAGCGCACCCACGCCTCGCCGCTGTGCACGAGCAGCGGCGGCGGCCCGTCGACGAGCGACTCGTCGAGGGCGATCGGCGCGACGCCGTGGTTCACGGTCTCGCCCATCGGGAACCCGCCCTGGACCGCCGCGGCGCGGTAGGCGCGGCGGATCTCGACGGATGCGGTGTGATGCTGCGGGCGACCGGGCTCGGCGACGCGCGTGGAGACGCCCGTCGCCCACACGGCGCCGTCGGCCTGCAGCAGCAGCGCTCCCAGCCGCCACGCGCGCCCGAGCGGCCGCATCGTCGGGCGCCGCTGGAGCACGCCGAGGACCGGCTTGGGCTCCTCGTAGCGGGCGAGCGCCTCGTCGCGCGCGCCGGCGGCGGCGAGGCGCTCGGCCGTGCCGTGCAGCAGCGCCCGGGCGCGCTCGATGGCCGCCAGATCGGCCGGGGCGATGTGCTCAGCCATCCGCGCCGCTGCCTCGCACGAGCTCGACGCGCGGGGCGCCCGGCTCGTTCCAGTCGAACAGCGTCAGGTGCCACAGGCCGGGGCGCTTGCGCGACGGGTCGATGAGCCCGCGCGCGCCGAGCTCGACCAGGCGGTCGCGCACGCGCCACGAGGGCGGCTCGGCACCGGCCGCGACCGCCTCCTGCCAGGGGGCCGCGGCGTCGGCGGGATCGACGCCGGCGGCCTCGAGCGCGACCGGGTCGCGCAGGTCGACGATGCCCGACGCATCCACGTCGAGCTCGACGACGACGAGGCGGGCGCTGCGGGCATCCGCATGCGCGATCATCGCCGCCGCGACGCCCTCGGGGGAGGAGCTGAGGTAGAGCGCCGGCGTGCCGGCGCGCGAGTAGCGGCCGGCGGCGCGCGAGCCGGCGAGCGCGGACTCGAGGTGCACGGGATCGACGGCGCGCCAGCAGCTGCCGGTGACGCGGACGGTCAGCGAGTCGACGCGGGTGACCGTCGGGCCGCTGGCGCTGGCGGCGCCGGTCGTACCGACGGGGCCGGTCGCGCTTACGGCACCGGTCGCGCCGGTGCTGGCAGAGGAGCTCGAGCCTCGCACGTCAGCCGTTGCTGCCCTCATCAGGCGGCGGCGGCGAGGACGACGGCTCCGCGGGCGGCGATGGCGGCTGCGTCGGCTCGGGCGACGGCGGTGCCGTGGGCGCGGGCTCGGTGGGAGCGGGGTCGGTGGGCTCCGGCTGCTCCGGCGCGGGCTCGGTGGGCGCCGGCTCGGTCGGCGTCGGCTCCGTCGTCGGCGCCGGCTCGTCGCCGTCGCCCTGGTCGCCGTCGACGTCGGTCGCGGTGTCGCCTGCGGGCGCCGGCGCGGTCGGCGATCCGGACGGCTCGTCGTCGGTCTCGACCGGCGGCTGCGATGTCTCGGCGACGGTCGGCGTGCTGCTGGGCTCGGGGAAGGCGATGCCCTGCAGCGCGAACGCGAGCGCCGTGGCCAGCAGTGCGACGCCCGCGGTCACCGTGGCGGCGATCATCCAGCCGCGCCGCCGCCG
>DASSWM010000240.1:0-3452 GCA_035704865.1 Agrococcus sp. | reverse complement strand
CTGGGCCGAGTGAGCGCAGCGAACGAGGGAACCCCAGCCGAGCGAACCCGAGGCTGGGGCGTCAGGTGCAAGCGATAGTTAGGCTGCACCGCGCTCGGTAGGCTGGCAGGCATGCAGAGCACCCTCGTCCTCATCAAGCCCGACGGCGTGCAGCGCCAGCTGACCGGCGCCATCCTCGCCCGCATCGAGGCCAAGGGATACGTCGTGACCGACATCCGCATGGTGCAGCCCGACCAGGCGCGCCTCGAGGAGCACTACGACGAGCACCGCGGCAAGCCGTTCTTCGAGCCGCTCGTGGAGTTCATGCTCTCGGGCCCGTCGGTCGCGATCCGCCTCGAGGGCGACCGCGTCATCGAGGGCTTCCGCTCGCTCGCCGGCACCACCGACCCGACGACTGCCGCGCCCGGCACGATCCGTGGCGACTTCGGCCGCGACTGGGGCCTCAAGGTGCAGCAGAACCTCGTGCACGGCTCCGACTCCGAGGAGTCGGCCGCGCGCGAGCTCGCGCTCTGGTTCGACTGACGGCCACGATGACGCACGTGCGCTGCGGCCCGACGGCCGCAGCGCATCCGTGTGTCAGAGGCTGCCGAAGAGGTAGCGGGGGATGCCGGGCAGCGCGATCATGATCGTGAGCACCACGATCACGGCGAGCGCGAGCGAGAGCACCCAGCCCCACGACGAGAACCGCGCGGCCGTGCGGCGCAGCCCGGCGCCTGCCGGCAGCGCGCCGGAGCCGAAGCCCCACACCCACAGCGGGAACGCCATGGCGTACATCGTCATCCACACCAGGAAGCACCAGGGGCACACGAAGCCGAGGAAGAAGATGGACTGCTGCGCCAGGTACAGCACGATCGCGAGGCCGCCCAGCACGCCGATCGAGAAGACCGTCCACACCCAGCGCGGCATCGCGACGCGACCGAGCGTCATCGCCCCCATGATGATCGGAGCGGGGAACGCCATGAGCCCCAGGAGCGGATTGGGGAAGCCGAACAGCTTCCCCTGGTCCGACTCGATCGCGCCCGAGCAGTTCAGGAACGGGTTCAGGTCGCAGCCGAGCGCTCCGCTCGGGTGCTCGAGCAGCTCGATGTGCTCGACCGAGAGCGCGAAGGCGCCGAGCAGCCCCGCCAGCCCGGTGACGATCAGCAGCACGCCGAGCCACACGGGCGCTGCGATGTGGGCGGGTCGGGTCTCGTTCATGGGGCCTCCTGCGCATCATTCAATCAGCGCGGGAGGGGTGCGATGAGCCTCGACGCCGCGACTCTTGCGACATTCACAGCCGGCGTCGTCGTGATCGTGCTGCTGCCGGGCGCCAACAGCCTCTACGTCGCGGCCACCTCGCTGCGCGCCGGGCGGCGTGCCGGCTTCCGCGCGATGCTCGGCGTCTTCCTCGGCGACGCGATCCTCATGGTGCTCGCGGTGCTCTCGGCGCAGGCGCTCTCGGCGAACCCCATCGTCTACCGGGTGCTGACGTGGGCGGGCGCCGCCTACCTGTGCTGGCTCGCGCTCGGCCTCGTGCGCAGCGCCGTGGCCCGCATCCGCGTGCGGCTGCGCCGCGGCGCCGAGCCCGCCCCGACGGAGAACCCGACGCATCCGCTCACCGCGCCCAACCCGATCATCGCCAGGCCCCGGCTCGCGCCCTTCCGCACCGCGCTCGTCACGAGCCTGCTGAACCCGAAGGCGATCCTGTTCTTCGCGTCGTTCTTCGTGCAGTTCATCGACCCCGACTCGCCCACGCCGCTGGGCGACCTCGTGGTGCTCATGCTCATCCTCGAGGCCGTCTCGGCCGCCTACCTCGCGCTGCTCGTGGTGGTCGGCGCGCGCGTCGGCCGGAGCGTGCAGCCGCAGGGCTGGGTCGCGATCGGCGGCACGCTGCTCGCGGCGGCCGCGTTCGTCGCGCTCGCCGTGCGGGTCGTGCTGCCATAGGTTTCCCGCGCGCGTGCGATAGACTTCCCCGCAGCGCGCCCGACGGGCGCACGCACAAGTTTCTCCGGGCAGCGAGACTGGCCCGGGCCGCCCCCGCGAGGGGGTGAGTGGAAGGATTCGCGCCGGGCGCGCCCGGGCCGCGAGCGAGATGTCGACCGGCGGCGCCGGTCGCGACAGGAGCACGCCAGCGATGGCCGACAACAGCACAACCCTCCCCGAAGAGGGCGATGAGGCGCAGGCGACGACCGCGCCCGAGACCGAGACCGCAGCGACGACCGAGGCCGAGAAGCCCAAGCGCAAGCGCGTCGCCACCCGCAAGAAGGCGGCGACGCCGCCCGAGCCGGAGCAGACGGATGCGTCGGGCCAGGCCGGGCAGGCGCCGGCTGACGCCGAGCAGACGGATGCGTTGGCCAAGGCCGACCAGACGGCTGCGTCGGTCGACGCGCAGGCGGCCACGGAGGCCCGCCCCTCCGGTGAGCAGGAGCCGGGCCACGAGCCCGGACTCGTGGATCCCGCGACGCCGGCTCCCGGTGACGCGCAGGACGACGCATCCGCCACCGACGCCGACGACCCGCTGCAGGCCGCGAAGGTGCTGCCGGCCGTGCCCGAGGGCCCGTTCGGCCTGCTGTTCCACGCGCCCGACCTCGCGGCGCTGCCCGCGCTGCCCTCGGCGCAGGCCGACGACGACGATGACGACGACGAGGACGACGACTACGACGACGAGCCGCAGCGCGGCCGCCGCACGTCGCGCCGCTCGCGCCGATCGCGCCGCTCCGGCGACGACGAGAAGCCGCTCATCACCGAGCCGCAGAAGGTCAAGGGCTCGACCCGACTCGAGGCCAAGCGCCAGCGCCGCCGCGAGGGCCGCGACGCCGGCCGTCGCCGCACCGTGGTGACCGAGACCGAGTTCCTCGCGCGCCGCGAGGCCGTCGAGCGCCAGATGATCGTGCGCTCGAAGCACGACCGCGTGCAGCTCGCGGTGCTCGAGGACGGCGTGCTCGTCGAGCACTACGTCGCGAAGTCGTCGGAGTCGAGCCTCATCGGCAACGTCTACCTCGGCCGCGTGCAGAACGTGCTGCCGAGCATGGAAGCGGCATTCGTCGACATCGGCCGCGGCCGCAACGCCGTGCTCTACTCGGGCGAGGTCGACTGGGACGCCGCCGAGCTCGAGGGCCAGCCCCGCAAGATCGAGCTCGCGCTCAAGCCCGGCGACACCGTGCTCGTGCAGGTCACGAAGGACCCGGTGGGCCACAAGGGCGCCCGCCTGACGAGCCAGATCTCGCTGCCCGGGCGCTACCTCGTGTCGGTGCCCGGCGGATCGATGAACGGCATCTCGCGCAAGCTGCCCGACACCGAGCGCGCGCGCCTCAAGAAGATCCTCAAGCAGGTGCTGCCCGAGGGCGTCGGCGTCATCGTGCGCACCGCTGCCGAGGGCGCCACCGAGGAGCAGCTGACGAACGACGTCGAGCGCCTCACCCGCCAATGGGAGCGCATCCAGCAGCAGAAGCAGTCGGGCAGCGCGCCGCAGC
>DASSWM010000239.1:0-2323 GCA_035704865.1 Agrococcus sp. | reverse complement strand
AACCGGCAACGACACGCGCGCCGTCGAGGCAGGTGCGCACTCGCACGCGGTCCAGGACGGCCACTACGGCTCGCTTTCCCGCTTCGAGCGCACCGGCGATGGCGACCTCGTCGCGACGCTCGAGCTCCCGCTCGCGGTCGGCCTCGTCGGCGGCCCGACCAAGTCTCACCCGGCGGCGCAGGCGGCCGTCGCGCTGACCGAGGTGGAGACAGCACAGGAGCTGGCCGAGCTCATCTGCGCGGTCGGCCTCTCGCAGAACGTCGCCGCCGTCCGCGCGCTCGCAGCCGAGGGCATCCAGCAGGGCCACATGGCGCTGCACGCTCGGAACGTCGCGGTCGCGGCGGGCGCCGAGGGCGCCGAGATCGACGCGGTGGCCGCGCGCCTGGTCGAGCAGCGCGCCGTGCGCGCGGACGTCGCCGAGCGCGAGCTCGCGGCGCTGCGGGGGCAGGCATGACCGGCGCGCACTCGCTGGGCCTGCCCGCGCCGCGCCCGCGGCCGGGCCTGCCGGAGCGCGTGACGATCTGGGAGGTCGGCCCGCGCGACGGGCTGCAGGCCGAGCCGGTCGCCGTCACCGCTGCCGATCGGGCGACGCTCATCCGCAGGCTCGCCGCCGCGGGAGCCGGCGTCATCGAGGCGGGCAGCTTCGTGCGCGCCGACCGCGTGCCGCAGATGGCCGACTCGGGCGAGGTGCTCGCAGCGGTCGCCGACCTCGACGTGCGCCTGCCGGTGCTCACGCCCAACCGGCGCGGGCTCGACGACGCGATCGCCGCGGGCGCTCGCGAGGTCGCGGTGTTCCTCAGCGCGACCGAGCGCTTCTCCGAGGCGAACCTCGGCGCCCCCATGGCGAAGGCGGAGGCGGCCGCCGAAGCGGTGGTGCGCGCGGCCACGGAGCAGGGCATCCGCGTGCGCGGCTACGTCTCGATGGTCTTCGGCGATCCCTGGGAGGGGCGAGTCGAGCCGACGGCGTCCGCCGAGGTGTCCGAGCGGATGCTCGAGTGGGGTGTGGCGGAAGTGTCCCTCGGGGACACGATCGGGGTCGCGACGCCCGGCGCCGTCATGGATGTCGTGGACGCGCACCGCGCGCGCGGCATCTCCGCCGGCATCCTCGCCCTGCACATGCATGACACCTACGGCCAGGCGCTCGCGAACGTCTACGCGGGACTCGAGGCCGGCGTCAGCATCTTCGACAGCGCCGTCGCCGGCACCGGCGGCTGCCCGTTCGCGAAGTCGGCGACCGGCAACCTCGCGACCGAGGATCTCCTCTGGATGCTCGACGGCCTCGGCATCGAGCACGGCATGGACCTGTCGGCGATCGCCGACACCGGCGACTGGCTGAGCGGCGTGCTCGGCCGGGCCACGACATCCCGCGTCGCGAGGGCGCTCGCGGGCGGAAAGGATGCGCGATGAAGCGCGACTACCTGGAGGTCTGGGGTGACACCGTCGACGGTCGTCATCTGCTGCTCTCCATCCTGCTGTGCGTCGGCATCGCGACGCCGAGCTACCTGCTCGCGAAGTGGCTGTTCGGCCAGACCGCGATCGAGCCGGGCCTCGCGAGCTCCTACTCCCTGCTGGTCGGGCTCGGCGCATGCCTGGTCGGCGCCGTCGTCTGCGCGCGCGCCTTCCCGCCGAAGCGCGTGCTCGTCGAGCAGACCGACGAGGCCGGCTCGCGAGCCGACGCGATGGACGCGATCGAGGAGGAGAACGGGCCGCTCGGCGACCCGGACGAGCTCCCCGCCGCAGTGCTGCGCGAGGTGAAGGAGCTCGGCATCTACGAGGACCTCCGCGCGCAGCACGCCAAGCACATGGCGAAGGAGGCGGTGCGCTGATGGAGCTCCTCGACGCAACGCTCTGGGCCGTCGGCATGGCGCTCATCGGCGCCATCGTGTTCGGCCTGCTCGGCCTCGTCTCCGGCACCGACGAGACGGCGACGATCGCGCCCGTCACGCTGCTGGTCATCCTGCTCGGCGTGCCGCCGGCCGGCGTCTTCGCGTTCTTCATGGCCGCGGTCGCCTCGAAGCACATCACGCATGCGATCCCGACGACGCTGCTGGGCATCCCCGGCGACACGATGGCCGCGCCGCTGCTGCAGGACGCGCAGCTGCTGCGCGAGCTCGGCGTGCCCCACATCTCGCTGCGCAAGGCGATCTCCGGCGGCGTCATCGCGGCACTGATCGCCGTGCCGCTCGCCGTGCTGTTCGCGCTCGTGCTGACGCCGTTCGCCGATGCGATCAGCGCTGTCGCGCCATGGCTGTTCCTCGCCGCGGCGATGCTGATCGCCGTGCTCTCGAAGGGCAGGTGGGCCGCGCTGTTCGCGCTCGTGCCG
>DASSWM010000238.1:0-4753 GCA_035704865.1 Agrococcus sp. | reverse complement strand
TCGACGCCGCCGGCGCCCGCGTCGGCATCGTGCTCGACGTCGCGCACGTCACCGCGGCCGGCGACAACCTCGCCGCCACGATCGCCGACTGGCAGGGCCGCATCGCGCACGTGCACCTGCGCGACGCCGTGCGCGGCGACTTCAGCCGCCGCATCGGCGAGGGCGACGTCGACTTCGCGGCGGCATTCAGCGCGCTCGACGAGATCGGCTACTCGGGCGGCTTCACGCTCGAGCAGCCCTCGCGCGCCTACGTCGACGACGCGACGAGCGCCGCCGACGACGACCGCCGCGCCGAGCTCGCCGCCGTCGCCGAGCGATCCCTCACCCGCCTGCGCGACACGATGACCGCATCGCAGCCCGCCCGCTGACGGCTGCCGACGACGACAGACCCGCCGACCACCCGCAAGGAGCATCCATGACCGAGCCGACCACCGCATCCGCCCCCCGAGCCGCCGGCGCGACCGCCGAGCAGGACGCCGTCCAGCGCACGGCCGTCGTGACCGGCGCGGCCTCCGAGCGCGGCATCGGCATGGCCGTCGCCGAGCGCTACGCGCGCGAGGGCTGGGCGATCGTCGTGCTCGACCTCGACGGCGAGCGCGCCGCGCAGGTCGCGGCGGGCATCGGCGAGCGCCACGGCGTGCCCGCCTTCGGCACCGCGGTGGACGTCGCGGACGAGGCGGCCGTCGCCGCCGCGCACGCCGCCGTGCAGGCCGAGGTCGACGCGGGCCGCCTGCCCGCCGTCGGGGCGCTCGCCAACATCGCGGGCATCACCTCGCCCGTGCCGTTCCTCGAGACGACGCTCGAGCTGTGGAACACGGTCATGGCGGTCAACGCCACCGGCACCTACCTCGTCACGAAGGCCTTCCTGCCCGGCATGCTCGAGGCCGGCTGGGGCCGCATCGTCAACATGTCGTCCGTCTCCGCCCAGCGCGGCGGCGGCGTCTTCGGCAAGGTGCCCTACTCGGCGGCGAAGGCGGCGATCCTCGGCTTCACCAAGGCGCTCGCGCGCGAGATCGCCGACTCGGGCGTCACCGTCAACTCGGTCACGCCCGGCGCGGCCGACACCAACATCCGCGTCGGCGCCACCCCCGAGTCGGAGGCGAGGCTCGCCGCCGACATCCCGATCGGCCGCGTCGCGACCACCGACGAGATCGCCGCCGTCTTCACCTTCCTCTCGAGCCGCGATGCCGCGTACCTGCAGGGCACGAACATCGACATCAACGGCGCGAGCCACCTCCACTGATGACACGGAGCGTCCACATGAACACGACAATCGTTCAGGTACGGTGACTGCCATGGCCATCGATGCCCAGTTCTCCTCGCTCGGCGCGATCGAGCGCGTCACGAGACGTGAGCTCATCCTCGATCGCCTGCGCGAGGCGGTGACGACCGGCGAGCTCGCCCAGGGCACCCACCTGGGCGAGACCGAGCTGAGCGCGTCGCTCGGCGTCTCCCGCGGCACGCTGCGCGAGGCGCTGCGGCACCTCGAGGAGGAGGGGCTGCTCACGAAGGATGCGCGCGGTCGCCTCTCGGTGCGGGTCGTCACGACCGCCGAGGTGCGCGACATCTTCGACGTGCGCTTCGCGCTCGAGTCGCTCGCGATCGAGGCGGTCTGCCGTCGCGACGACCTCGACCGGACCGTCGCCGGGCTCCGCATGGCGCTCGAGCGCATGGAGCGCAGCGAGCAGGGGCCGATCGCCGAGCAGGTCGCCGCCGACCTCGCCTTCCACGAGTCGATCTGCATCGCGAGCGGCAACCAGACGCTCGTCGAGTCGTGGCGCCGCGTGAGCGGCCTCGCGCGCGCGGTCATCACCGCCGCGGGCCGCGACACCGCGATCGCCAACATGGCCGCCGAGCGCCACAGTCCCATCGTCGACGCGATCGCGACCGGCGACGCCGACGACGCGCGCGAGGTGCTGCGCGAGCACAACAGCTCGGCCCGCGAGGCGATCGTCGGCCGGCTCGAGGACGCCGAAGCGCGCGCCTGACCCCGCACGCGAGGAGGCCCAGACCGCTCGGTCCGGGCCTCCTTCGCGTCGATGAGACGGATGCGTGGAGCTCGGTCACACCACGGAGGTCGCGGCGGCGCCGGGCTCCAGCGCTCAGTCGCGCAGCACCTGCCGGTAGACGCCCGTGTGGTCGAGTCCGCCGTCGCCGGCCGCCGACGCCGCCTCGAACATCGCGAGCGCGGTCTCGGCCGCGCGCAGGCGCAGATCGGCCGCATCCGCCGCCTGCTGCGCGTAGCGCAGATCCTTCACCTGGTAGTCGATCGTGCCGCCGGCGGCGAACTCCTCGGTCACCCAGTGGTGCCGCTTCTGCCGCAGCGCCTCGCTGCCGGCGAGCCCCGAGCCGAGCGCGTCGGCGAGCACGGCCGCGTCGATGCCGCTTTTGCGAGCGAGCGCGAACGCCTCCGACAGCGCCGTGATCGTCTCGGCGACGACCAGCTGGTTGCACAGCTTCGTCGTCGCGCCGGCGCCCGTCGGCCCCATGCGCGTCACGCGGCTCGCGCACGGTGCGAGCACGTCCGCGAGCTCGGCCGCCTGCGCCTCGGAGCCGCCGACGAACACGCTCAGCCGCCCCTCGGCCGCACCCAGCACGCCGCCCGACATGGGCGCATCCACCACGTCGACGCCGTGCTCGGCCAGCTCCTCCGCCAGCTCCCGCAGCGCGACGGGCGAGACGGTGCCCATCACGACGAGCATCGGACGGTCGACGGATGCGTCGCGCCAGCCGGCGAGGAGGCCGTCGGGTCCGTCCACCACGGCCCGCACCTCTGGCAGGTCGGGCAGCACGGTCAGCACCACCTCGGCGGCCGCGTCGGTGGGCGTCGCGGCGACGGTGATCGCCGGGGTCTCCGCCGCGAGCGCACGCGCGCGCGGCGCGCTCCGGTTGTGCACCGTGAGCGCGCCGCGGGCGGCGAGCAGGCGAGCCATCGGCAGGCCCATCGCCCCCAGCCCGATGAGGCTGAGCGAGCGGGTCATGCCCGCCTCACAGCGCGGGGGCTGCCGCGAGCGCCTCGGTCTCGCGCCGCAGCTCGATCGCCTGCGCGAGCGAGTCGTCGACCTCGACGTCGTCCCAGCGCACGCTCTCGCCCTGCTTGATGTCGCGCTTGAGCGGCACGTGGTGCGCGAGCGCGACCGGCAGGTAGCCCTCGGCGACCGACGTGCGGGCCGAGACGAGCTTGCCGTAGACCGCGAAGCCGCCCTCGCCGTCGAGCGTGTCGCCCGCGACCAGGTCCTTCTTGGCCGTGGCCACCACATCCGCCGTGAAGCCCACGGCCGTGCCGGTCGCGACGCCGCGCAGCACGGCGTTGGCGATCGAGACGTTCAGCTCGAGGCCGACGTAGTGGTACGGGCGGTAGAGCGCCGCGTACTGGCCGGTCGGGTCCGGGTGCCACGGGTACTCCTGGAAGCACTCGGCGACGTAGGCGTTGGTCGCCTTGACGACCACGAAGACGCCCTCCTGCGTGTTGTGGGGGATCCAGTCGCCCTCGCGCGTGTAGCTCGACATGACGTCGACCGTGCCCTCGTGCGCGAGCACGCCGCCGACCTCCTTGGGGCGGCAGATCGTGGCGATCTCCTCGAGGTTGCCGGGCGTGAAGGTGATGCCCTCGTCGCTCGGCACGAGCGCCGCGGCGTTGGCGACGGCGGCCATCTCGATCGCGGCCTTCGTGCCGTCGCGGAAGGAGGTGTGCATGTTGGGGTTCAGCTGTCCCGACTGCTTGAGCTCCTCCGAGAACTCCCAGTGCTCCCACACGTTGTCGGGGTTCATCTGGTGGTAGCCGGGCAGGTACTTCGCGCCCTTGCCGGCGCAGACGACGTCGAAGCCCGACGTGCGCGCCCAGTCGATGAGCTCCCAGATGAGGGCCGGCTGGTCGCCGAAGGCCATCGAGTAGACGACGCCTGCGGCCTTCGCGCGCTGCGCGAGCGCGGGGCCGGCGAGCGCATCCGCCTCGACCGTCACCATCATGACGTGCTTGCCGCTGTCGATCGCGGCGAGCGCGTGCTTGATGCCGACGATCGGGTTGCCGGTCGCCTCGACGATCACGTCGATGTCGGTGCGGAACAGGTCCATCGCGTCGGCGATCACGGCGGTCTTGCCGTCGGTGAGGTCGTCGACCGAGTCGACGATGTCGGCCTCGGGCCAGTCGACGCGCGCGAGCGACTCGCGGGCGCGGGCGGTGTTGATGTCGGCGATCGCGGCGACGCGCACGCCGGGGATGTTGCGCGCCTGCGACAGGTACATCGTGCCGAAGCGGCCCGAGCCGATGAGACCGACGCGGATCGGCTGACCGGCATCCTCTCGCTCGCGCAGCAGCTCGTGCAGGTTCATGATGGTCTCCTCCTGGAGTGGGCGCTCACGCGCGAGGTGGGGGTTCGTGGGCGCCGTGACGGCGCGCGGTCGCGGCGCAGGGCGTGGGGCGGATGCGCTGCGGCGGCTCTTCGGGGCCGCGCGGCCTGGGTGGTCGGCGCGGATGAGCGATGGGCGGCGGGGGCCCGCAGGCGCGGGCCCCCGCCGTGGCATCACAGGGCTCGGATCTGCTCGACCCAGGCCTGCACCTGCTCGGGCAGCTCCTCGACGACGGGCTGGGTCGCCTCGACCCATGCCTCGCGGTCCTCGAGCTCGTGGAAGGTGGCGCCGCCCTCCTCGAGCTCCGTCTGGTACTGCTCGAGGTTCGTGACGGTGTTCTCGCTGTACTCCTGGCCGACCTCGGAGGCGACCTCCTGGATGGCCGTGCGGATGTCCTCCGGGT
>DASSWM010000237.1:0-7359 GCA_035704865.1 Agrococcus sp. | reverse complement strand
CCGGCGACGCCGCCGGGCGCGGCTCGGCGATCGCGGCGCTGCGGCTCGCGATCGACGTGCAGCTGCGGCTGCTCGCGCCCTTCCTGCCGTTCGCGACCGAAGAGGTGTGGTCCTGGTCGCACGAGCGCTCGATCCACGTCGCCGCGTGGCCGACGCCCGAGGAGCTCGGCAACGGCAGCGACGCCATGGGCACGGGGGCCGTGAGCACGGGCGCGATCAGCATCGGCTCGACCGGCATGCTCGCGACCGTCGGCCAGGCGCTCATCGGCATCCGACGGGCGAAGACGGATGCGAAGGCGAGTCAGAAGACGCCCGTCGCCTCCGCGGTCATCGCGGTCCCGGCGGTGCTGCGCGACCACCTCGAGGCCGCGGCCGGCGACCTCAAGGCCGTGGGACGCATCCGGGAGCTCTCGCTCGTCGATGCGGACGAGCTCGCCGTGGGCGAGATCGTGCTCGAGGAGGCCTGATGCAGATCGGCACGCGCTGGCCCGTGGGCGGCGAGCCGCCGCAGGGCGTGCCCGCCGGCATGCGCGCGGCGATCGACGACGAGGAGCGCACGCTCGCCGAGCTCGGTGCCGACACCTCGAGCTGGCGCTGGACGCTCACGTGGCTCGAGGGCGATCCCGTGGTCGAGCTCGACGACGGCACGACGATCCGGCTCGACGGCGACGACGTGCTCGTCACGCGCGAGCCGTAGCGCCTGCAGCACCCGCAGGTCGAGGTGCGCCCGGCGCAGCCGGACGCGTCTCCAGACCGGAGCCACGAAGGCCCCCGGCAGCCATCGGCTGCTCGGGGGCCTTCGCCGCCTCGTCGGCTCAGCGCATGGGGCGCAGCAGGATCTCCGCGCGCGCGTAGCTGTCGAGGATGAGGCTGATCGGGGTGGTCGCGGGGTGCGCGTCGTGCTTCGGCATGGTGTGCTCCTTCATGGGTCGTGATGCCCGATCAGTCGATCGGGAAGGCGTTGAACTGGATCTGGATGCGGTGGACGGGGTCGGCCGGGTCAGGCTCCGCGCCTGCCGAGGCGGCATCCGCTGCGGCGATCCGCTCGAGGATGAGCCGCTCGACGTCGCGCGTGAGGCGGTGCAGCTCGCTCGCCGGCAGCGCCGCGGCGTGCGACGTGACGCGCGAGGCGTCGAGCACGGGCTCGTCGTAGCGCTCCTCGCCCGTGGCGATGTAGGCGGCGAGCAGCGCGCTGTCGTGCTGCATCCACGTGCCGAGGACGGTCGCGGATGCGGCGCGGCCCTCGGGAGCGTCCGCGAGCTCCTTCGTCCACACCTCGACGTGCGCGACCGCGCGGCGCCACCACCGCTCGCGCCCGGTGCCGAGCGAGGGGTCCTCGGCGAGGTAGCCCTTCGCCGCGAGCTGCCGCAGGTGGTAGCTGGTCGAGCCGGTGGACTCCCCGAGCTCCGCAGCGAGCGACGACGAGGTCTGCGGTCCGCGCGTCGTGAGCACGTGCAGGATGCGCACGCGCAGCGGGTGCGCGAGCGCCTTGAGCGAGTCGAGGCTGAGGGATTCGGATGCGACGGCCGGGGCCTCGCTCTCGCCGCCGGTTCCGTCGACGGCGACGTCGAGCATGACTCCAGCATACCGTTTGCAAAGACTTCTTTGCAAGCGTTATCTGACAGCATCTCCCCGAGATTCCGCGCCGATTCCCCGGTTCCCCGCGAGGCCGACTCCGTCAGCGCCGCGCGAGGATCCAGCCGTGCAGCATGGCCATCCAGCCGTCGTCGTCGCGCGACCACGCCGCCCACGCGTCCGAGATCGCCTGGCGCTCGGACGCATCCGCCAGTCCGTGCCGCTCGGTGCCGTCGGCGAAGGCCGAGTGCAGCGCGCGCTCGGTCCACTGGCCGCCCCAGAACGCACGGCCGCGCGGCGACTCGAAGCACCAGGTCTCGACGTCGGTCTCGATGCTCGTGAACCCGGCTGCCCTCGCCCACGCCTTGAGCTTCGCGCCGGCGTCGCCGTCGCCGCCGTTCGCCGCCTGCAGCGCGACGACGAGCTCGCGCCAGCGGGCGAGCTCGGGGCTGAGCGGGTGGATCGTCGTCGCCGAGTAGACGACGTCGCGCGCCGCCACCAGCTCGCCGACCTCGCCCCACGCCCGCAGCGCCGCGACCGGATCGCCGAGGTGCTGCAGCACCTGGTGCGCGTGCACGACGTCCCAGCGCTGCAGATCGTCGCCCTCCGGCGTCGCGGGGTCGTAGGCGTCGCCGACGCGGAACTCGACGTTCGTCACCCCTGCCTGCGCCGCGGCGGCGCGCGCGGTCTCGACGACCTCGGCGCTCGCGTCGATGCCGACGACCAGGCCGCCGTCGCCGACGCGGCGCGCGAGGTCGATGCTGATCGAGCCCGGACCGCAGCCGACGTCGAGGATCCGCATGCCCGGCTCGACGAGCGGCGAGAGGTAGGCCGCGGAGTTGGCGACGGTGCGGGCGGCGTGCGCCCCGACCACCGAGGCGTGGTGGCCATGCGAATATGTTGCAGCGATCATGCGCAGAGTCTATGGCCAGGCGGAGTGCCGGATCCGGCGCTTTAGGGTGGTGCCATGACCAATCCCTTCCTCGCGCCGAGCGCGCTCCCGTACCAGCTGCCGCCCTTCGCCGACATCCGCGACGAGCACTACGAGGAGGCGCTCGAGGCGGGCTTCGCCGAGCAGGCCGAGGAGGTGCGCGCGATCGTCGAGGACCCGTCGGCGCCGACCTTCGAGAACACGATGGAGCAGCTCGAGCGCTCGGGCGGCATCCTCTCGCGCGTCGCGCACGTGTTCTGGAGCATGACTTCGACCGACTCGAGCCCGTTCCTGGAGGAGCTCGAGGAGCGGTACGCGCCGCGCTTCGCCGCGCACGCCGACTCGATCACGCTCGACCCGCGCCTGTACGCACGGGTGCGCGCGCTGCACGAGCAGCCCGACGCCGCGTGGACGGCCGAGCAGCGCTACCTCGTCGAGCGCCAGCACACCGAGATGACGGTCGCCGGCGCGGGACTCGCCGACGAGGCGCGCGAGCGGCTCAAGGAGCTCAACCAGCAGATCGCGACCCTCACGACCCGGTTCGACAAGCACCTGCAGGCCGACACCAACGACCTCGCCGTCGTGATCGAGTCGGCGGCCGAGCTCGACGGCCTCTCGGAGGGCGAGCTCCAGGCGGCCGCGTCCGCCGCCGCGGAGCGCGGCCTCGAGGGCAAGTGGCTCATCACCCTGCCGCTGTTCACGGGCCACCCGTGGCTGGCCTCCCTCACCGACCGCGACGTGCGCAGGCGCGTGCTCGAGGCATCCCTCGCCCGTGGCACGCGCGGCAACGAGCACGACAACCGCGCGACCGTGCTCGAGCTCACCGCCCTGCGCGCCGAGCGCGCGCAGCTGCTCGGCTTCGCGACCCACGCGCACGCGATCACGGCCGACGAGACCGCCGGCTCCCCCGAGAACGTCATGGCGATGCTCACCAAGCTCGCCGCGCCCGCCGCCGCGAACGCGCGCGCGGAGGCCGCGGCGCTGCAGGCGCAGATCGACGCGAGCGGCGACTCGTACGAGCTCGCCGCGTGGGACTGGGACTACTGGACCGAGAGGGAGCGCACCGCGCGCTTCGACGTCGACACCGCCGCGCTGCGCCCCTACTTCGAGTCGGAGCGCGTGCTGTGGGACGGCGTCTTCCACGCGGCGACGCAGGTCTACGGCGTCACGTTCGAGGAGCGGCACGACCTCGTCGGCTACCACCCGGACGTGCGCGTGTTCGAGGTGCGCGACGACGACGGCTCCGAGGTGGGCCTCTACCTGCTCGACCTCTACACGCGCGACTCGAAGCGCGGCGGCGCGTGGATGAACCCGCTCATCCAGCAGAACACGCTGCTCGGCCACCCGACCGTCGTGATGAACAACCTCAACGTGCCCAAGCCTCCCGCCGGCACGCCGACGCTGCTCACGTTCGACGAGACGACGACGCTCTTCCACGAGTTCGGGCACGCGCTGCACGGATTGTTCGCGCAGGTGACCTACCCGTCGCTGGGCGGCACGAACGTCTTCCGCGACTTCGTGGAGTTCCCGAGCCAGGTCAATGAGATGTGGATGCTGTGGCCCGGCATCGTCGACCACTACGCCCGGCACATCGAGACCGGGGAGCCGCTGCCCGCCGACGTCATCGAGCGGCTGCAGGCCTCGGAGTCGTTCAACCAGGGGCACGACACGAGCGAGTACCTCGCCGCGGCGCTGCTCGACCAGGCGTGGCACGCGCGCACCGCTGGCGACGAGGTGACGGATGTCGCGGCGTTCGAGCGCGACGCGCTCGCGCGCGTCGGGCTGCTGAGCGAGACGGTGCCGACGCGCTACTCGACCGGCTACTTCCAGCATGTGTTCTCGGGCGGCTACTCGGCCGGCTACTACTCGTACATCTGGTCGGAGGTCATGGACGCCGACACCGTCGAGTGGTTCAAGCAGCAGCCGTCGATCCGCGAGGCCGGGCAGCGGTTCCGCGAGCGGCTGCTGGGCGTCGGCGGCTCGAAGGACCCGCTCGAGGCCTTCCGCGACTTCCGCGGCCGCGACGCCGAGATCGCGCCGCTGCTCAAGCGCCGCGGCCTCGAGGCGTAGCCGCCCGCCGGTCGAGGAGCGCGCGGCGCCTCCTCGACCGGCGGCGCGTCAGCGCGAGCGACCTGCCTGCAGCACGAGCCAGATGAAGTACGGGATGCCGACGAGCGCCGTCATGATGCCGGCCGGCAGCTGCGCGGGCGCGATGAGCGTGCGGCCGAGCGTGTCGGCCAGCAGCGTGAGCGTGCCGCCCAGCATCGCCGCGAGCGGCAGCAGCACCCGATGCCTCGCGCCGACGATCGCGCGCGCGGCGTGCGGCGCGACGAGGCCGACGAACGCGACGACGCCGATCGCGGCGACGGCCGTCGACGCGAGCACGACCGCCAGTGCGAGCGCGACGATCTGCACGGCCGTGAGCCGCACGCCCAGCAGCCGCGGCGTCGCCTCGTCGAGCTGCGCGAGATCGAGATCGCGGTGCATCCACGCGAGCGCCGCCACCGAGACCGCGATCGCGACCGCGACGGGCACGACGTCCTCGAAGCCGCGCCCGTAGGTGCTGCCCGCGAGCCAGACGATCGCCTTGCCGCGGTTCCACGGGTCGGTGACGACGATGAGCATGCTCGTGAGCGCGGCGGTGGCCGCCGAGAGCGCGAGCCCGGTGAGCACGAGCCGCAGGCTGCCGAGCCTGCGCCAGCCGACGAACGCGAGCACGAGCAGCCCCGCGACGGCGCCGCCGACGAGCGC
This sequence comes from Agrococcus sp., assembly GCA_035704865.1. Lineage (GTDB taxonomy): Bacteria > Actinomycetota > Actinomycetes > Actinomycetales > Microbacteriaceae > Agrococcus. The sequence continues at coordinate 2,102 of DASSWM010000237.1, read as the reverse complement.
GCTGCCCGCGACCGCCCAGCCGACGGCGGCGGGCACGAGCGTGATGATGCTCACGGCGCCCAGGCCCGCGCCGCCCGCGACGCCGAGCAGGTAGGGGTCGGCGAGCGCGTTGCGCGCGACCGCCTGCACGAGCGCGCCCGAGAGCGCGAGCGCGACGCCCGCGAGCACGGCGGCGAGGATCCTGGGCGTGCGGGTGTCGAGCGTGACGCGCACGGCGTCGCCGGCTCGGCCGGCGAGCCAGTTGAACACGTCGCCCAGCAGCAGCAGCCGGTCGCCCAGCAGCACGGCAGCGACGGTGAGCGCCGCGAGCACGAGCGCCGCGGCGACGAGCGGCAGCCAGGCGTGGCGCGCGATGGTGCGCGCGCCGAGCACCGACATCGACTCCGTCTCGGCGGCGCCCGCCATCGTGCGGGCGAGCACGATGATGCAGACGGCGCCGATGAGGCTCGTGACGACCCCCGTGGGCACGTCGAGCGAGGCGGAGCCCGGCAGCACCGCGCGCAGCAGCACGTCGGCGCCCACGACGAGCACGGCGCCGGCGAGCGCCGAGAGCGGGATCGCGACGATGTGCTTGGCGGCGCCGGGCACGCGCGCGGCGAGCAGCCGGATGACGATGGGGGCCGCGAGGCCGACGAAGCCGATCGGGCCGGCGATCGCGACGGCCGCGGCGGCGAGCGCGACGGAGGCGATGAGCGTGCCGAGCCGCAGGCGGCCGACGCCGACGCCGATCGTCGTGGCCGCCTCCTCGCCGAGCGCGAGCACGTCGAGCTTCCGCGAGAGCAGCAGCAGCACGGCGATGCCGACGACCACGATCGGCAGCAGCTGCGCGACCGTCTCGATGCCGTTCTGCGAGAGCCGGCCGACGCCCCAGGCGTAGAGGCCCGCGGTCTCCTGCTCGGCGAGGATGATCGCGACGGTCGTGACCGACTGCAGCGCGAGCGCGAGCGCGGTGCCGACGAGCACCATCTGCGTCGTCGATCCTCTGCCGCGCCCGATCGCGACGACCACGAGGGCGGCGAGCAGGCCGCCGACGAACGCGAGCCCCGCGCCGCCCAGGCCCGGCACGCTGAAGCCGAAGACGGCGGCGAGCGCGATCGCGGCGCCCGCTCCCCCGTTCACGGCGAGCGTGTCGGGCGACGCGAGCGGGTTGCCCGTGAGCGTCTGCATGCCGTAGCCGGCGGCGCCGAGCGCGAGCCCGACGACGATCGCGGCGGCGATGCGCGGCAGCCGGCTCTCGACGATGACGGATGCGTTGGCGTCCTCGCCCGCCAGCCAGCCGAGCAGCTCGGCGGGGCCCAGATCGGTCGTGCCCTGCGTGGCGTGCCACGCGGCGAGCGCGAGCAGGGCGACGAGGAGGGCCGCGCCGAGCGCGAGCCCTCCCGGTCGGATCCGGGTCACGGGGTCGGCGAGAGCGCTGCGACCAGTGCGTCGAGGTAGGCGGTCACCGAGTCGACGCCGCCGAAGAGCCAGATGCCGTCGGGCAGCCGGTGGACGTTGCCTGCCTGCACGGTGGGCAGCCCGGTCCAGATGGCGTTCTCGGCCAGCTGGTCGGTGAAGACGTCGCGCTGGCTGCCCACCGAGAGGTAGACGATGTGCGCGTCGTCGGCGAGCGCGGTGAGGCCCTCGACGTCGGTGATGCCGAGGCCGTACTGCTCGTCGCCCTCGCCCGGCCAGCCGTTCTCGAAGCCGATCTCCTGGAACGCGGCGGGCAGCAGCGCGCCGTCGGCGTAGGGCCGGATCTCGACCTGGCCGCCGTTCTCGTAGCCGTCCATGTGCGCGATGGGCGTGCCGGCGAGCCCGGCCTCCTCGACCGTCGCGGTGAGCTCCTCGAGGTGCGCCTCGAACTCGGTGATCGCGGTCTCCGCGGCCTCCGCGTTGCCGACGGCCTCGCCCACGAGGCGCAGGTCGTCGTACATCGTCTCGATCGGCGCCGAGGCGTCGGCGCCCTGCAGCACGACGACGGGCGCGATCGCTTCGAGGTCGGCGTAGGCGCCCGCGTCGCGGCCGGCGACGGCGACGATCAGGTCGGGCGCGAGGCTCGCGATCGAGTCGATCGAGGGCTCGTTGCGCGTGCCGACGTCGGTCGGCTCGCCCTCGAGCGG
>DASSWM010000236.1:0-2117 GCA_035704865.1 Agrococcus sp. | reverse complement strand
GCTGAAGTCGCCCCGCACGGCGTCGCGCAGGTGCACGTGGGCGATGCGGCCCTGCCAGTCGGCGATCGTCGCGGCGAGGTCGTCGCCGGCTGCCGTGACGTGCGCGACGTCGAGGACGACGCCGACGCGAGCGCCCGCGGCATCCAGCCGCGCGTGCAGTGCGTCGGCGCGAGCGCGGCTACAGGCGAAGCGCAGGAAGTGCAGCGACTCGACCCACAGCTCGACGCCGTGCCGCCGCGCGGCGTCCGCGGCGGTCGCGAGGGCGAAGGCGATGCGGTCGAGGTCTGCGGCCTCGCTCTCGATCGGCTCGTGGCCGAGCGCGCCGCCGGGCAGCACCAGCGCGTCGGCGCCGATCGCGGCGGTCAGGCGCAGCAGCCGGTCGAGGTGCGCTGCGCGGGCGGACTCGTCGGCCGTCGGGTCGTTGAGGTCGCCGATGTCGCCGTTGACGCTGCGCACGCGCAGCCCCGAGGCGGCGATGTCGGCGCTCACGCGGGCGATCGCGGCGTCGTCGAGGTCGAACGGCACGTGGTCGCAGACGCCGGGCAGGGCGCCGAGGTCGATCTCGCGGGCGCCGAGCGCGGTGATCGCGGCGAGTGCGTCGGCGAGCGCCAGGTGCTGGAACGTGATCGTCGAGCACCCCAGCCTGCTGGGCAGCGACATCGGTGTCGTCTCCTCCCGCGCCATCGCCTCCCGACAGCGTCGCTCCAGTGTACGACGTTGAACTGTTGACAATCAACAGTGAAGCGAGAGAAGGGCCGCCCGAGGGCGGCCGTTCTCGCCGATCCGGCGTCAGCCGAGCACGACGCCCTTGCGCCCGCCGATCGGGATCGGCGTGTAGCGCGTGACCTCGACGGGGCTCGCGAGCAGCCCCTCGAGCTCGGCGTTGAAGTCGGCGACCGGCTCACCGGCACCGTGCTCGTCGAGCAGCGCCGCGGAGTCCCAGTGCTCGATCATGATGATCGTGCCGTCCTCGGCCTCCTGGATGGCGTAGAGGTTGCAGCCCGCCTCCTCGTGCACGCGCGGGATGACGCGCTCCATCGCGGCGAGCACCTGCTCGCGCGCTCCCTCGGCGGGGCGGAAGTACGCGGTGACGACCAGCGGCTGGTCGGCGGTCTCGGTGGTGGTGTCGGTCATGGGTGCTCCTCCTTCATGCGTGGTGCGGTCGGTGCGCCGGTCGCGGCCGCTGCGCTGCCTGCGGTCGCCGGCGGCTCTGGCTATCGCGCGTAGGTCTCGATCACGCGGCTGTCGTCGCGGCGCTCGAGCCCGGCGTCGGCTGCCTGCAGCAGTCGCTCACGGGCGGCGGCGAGCACCGGCACCTCGGCGTGCGCGGATGCGGCGGCGTCGGCGACGAGACCGGAGTCCTTCACGAAGATCCCGATCGTGCTGAGCACCGGCACGTCGGTGTCCTGCAGCATGCGCGGGCCACGATCCGAGAGCATCCACGAACCGGCCGCGCCGCCCGCGACGAGGTCGAGCACGTCGGCCTGCTCGAGCCCGAGCGATGCGCCGAGCGCGAGCGCCTCGGCCGCGGCGACGAGGTGCACCGAGCACAGGTGCTGGTTCACGACCTTGATCGCCTGCCCCTGCCCGATCTCCGCCCCCACGGTGCGCACGGCGCCCATGGGAGCGAGCACGTCGGCGACGGCCGCGAGATCCGACGCCGCGCCGGACGCGAAGATCACGAGCTCGCCGGTCGTCGCGCGCGCGACGCCGCCGGTGACGGGCGCGTCGACGACCCGGGCGCCCTCGGCCTTGAGCCGCGCGCCCGCGCGACGCACGGCATCCGGCCCGACCGTCGACATGATCACCCACGTGCGGCCGGTGATGACGGATGCCTCGGTCGCCTCGGTCACGAGAGCGTCGAGCTGGTCCGGGGTCGCCACCATGACGACGACGGTGCCCTCGGCCGGGGCGTCGGCGATCGAGGCGACCGCCGGCATGCCCTGCGCCGCGGCGCGCTCGCGGGCTGCTGCGAAGGGGTCGACGCCGGTCACGGCGATCCCCGCTGCGGCGATGCGCTGCGACATCGGGGTGCCGATCGCGCCGAGGCCGACGAAGACGACGGGTGCGGTGGTCATGCGGTGCCCTCCTCGGCGAGCGCGATCGCGGTGTCGAAC
>DASSWM010000235.1:0-17050 GCA_035704865.1 Agrococcus sp. | reverse complement strand
CGGCGAGCTGCCATCGGGCGGCCGCGCCGTGCTCGACGGGCCGCCCCCCGAGCAGGCACCGCTGCTGCTCGTGGCGCTCACCGCCTGGACCGCCGCCGCGACGGTCGTCGCCTGGCTGCGCGCGCGCCGCGCGCAGCCGCGATGAGCGGCGACGCTGTGGCGGCCCGCGGCCTCGGTGGTACCGTGACGGCAACCGCGGGCCGGCGGGCCCAGATCGAAGGAGCACCATGGCAGAGCGCACCGTCACCGTCGAGTCGTCCCACGGGCTGCACGCCCGGCCCGCCTCCCTGTTCGCCCAGGCCGCGGCCAGGGCATCCAGCCCCGTGACCGTCGCCAAGGGCGAGAAGCAGGTCAACGCCGCGAGCATCCTCTCGGTCATCTCGCTCGGCGTGAACAAGGGCGACACCGTGACGATCGCCTCCGACGACGAGGCCTCGCTCGACGAGCTCGAGCAGCTGCTCTCCACCGACCACGACGCGTAGCGCCCTCCACCACACACAGCACGGAGTCGACGATGACCACCACCGCAGCGCCGAGAGAGCGAGGCGGCGCGCGCGTCGCCGTGCAGAAGTTCGGCACCTTCCTCTCCGGCATGATCATGCCGAACATCCCCGCGCTCATCGCCTGGGGCATCCTGACCGCGCTCTTCATCGCGGTCGGCCCGTTCCCGAACGAGGATCTGGCGACGATGGTCGGCCCGATCATCCACTACCTGCTGCCGATCCTGATCGCCGGCACCGGCGGGCGCATGATCTACGAGACGCGCGGCGCCGTGGTCGGCGCGTTCGCGGTGATGGGCGCGATCGTCGGCTCCGACCTGCTGATCGACCGGATCAACGCCGAGGGCGAAGGCGGCCTCGGCTACGTGCACATGTTCATCGGCGCGATGATCCTCGGCCCCCTGTCGGCCTGGGTCATGAAGCAGCTCGACAAGCTCTGGGACGGCAAGGTCCGCGCCGGCTTCGAGATGCTCGTCAACATGTTCTCGGCGGGCATCGTCGCGTTCCTGATGGTGCTGGTCGGCTTCTACCTCGTCGCGCCGGTCGTCAACTGGATCATGTCGGTCGTCGGCGGAGCCGTCGGCTGGCTCGTGGAGACGGGCCTGCTGCCGCTCGCCTCGATCCTCATCGAGCCGGCGAAGGTCTTCTTCCTCAACAACGCGATCAACCACGGCGTGCTCACGCCGCTGGGCACGAGCGAGGTGGCCACCGACGGCAGCTCGATCCTGTTCCTGCTCGAGGCGAACCCCGGACCGGGCCTAGGCCTGCTGCTGGCGTTCTCGATCTTCGGCGTCGGCGCCGCGCGCGCCACGGCGCCCGGTGCCGCGATCATCCAGTTCGCGGGCGGCATCCACGAGGTGTACTTCCCCTACGCGCTCATGAAGCCGACGCTCATCATCGCGCTCGTGCTCGGCGGCGCCTCCGGCGTGGCCACCAACATGCTGCTCGGCACGGGCCTCGCGGGCCCCGCAGCCCCCGGCAGCATCTTCGCCGTGAGCGCGCAGGCGCTGCTGGTCGGCGGCGGCAACCTCGCCGGCGTGCTGCTGTCGGTGGTGATCGCCGCCGCCGTGACGTTCGCGATCGCCGCGATCATCCTGCGCGCGAGCCGCAAGCGCGATCTCGCCCGCGAGGCCGCGGGCGAGGACGCGGGCGGACTGTCCGCGGCGATCGCGCGCACCGAGGCCGCGAAGGGCAGGAAGTCCGAGCACCTGTCGAACCTCGCGGCCGCAGGCGGCGCGAGTGCCGCGACCGCGGCGGCGACCGGCACCGCGACCGACGGGACCGTCGTGGGCGGCGCGAGCCACCCCATCCGCACCATCGTGTTCGCGTGCGACGCGGGCATGGGCTCGAGCGCGATGGGCGCGAGCGTGCTGCGCAGCAAGATCAAGAAGGCGGGCATCGAGGGCGTCGACGTGACCAACATCGCGATCGCGAACCTCACGGGCCGCGAGGATCTCGTCGTCACGCACCGCGACCTCACCGATCGCGCGCGGCAGCGCACGCCCGACGCCGTGCACGTCTCGGTCGAGAACTTCATGAACAGCCCGAAGTACGACGACGTCGTCTCGCTCGTGGCCGAGTCCAAGCAGTCCGAGTAGTCCAGCAAGGAGCGCAGATGCCCGTCCTCACCCTCGAGCAGATCACGACCACCCCGACGGCCACGACGAAGGACGAGGCGATCCAGGAGGCGGCCGACATGCTCGTCGCCGCGGGCGCCGTCACGACCGACTACGCCGACGCGATGCGCGAGCGCGAGTCGAGCGTGTCGACCTACATGGGCAACCTGCTCGCGATCCCGCACGGCACGAACGAGTCGAAGGACGCCATCCTCGACTCGGCGCTGTCGGTCGCGCGCTACGAGACGCCGCTCGACTGGGACGGCAACCCCGTGAAGTTCGTGATCGGCATCGCCGGCAAGGACGGCGGGCACCTCGAGATCCTCTCGAAGATCGCCATCGTGTTCGCCGACGAGGACGAGGTGGCGAAGCTCGAGGCAGCGCCCGACGCGGCCGCGATCCTCGAGCTGCTCGGCGACGTCAACGAGTGATGCGGGCCGTCCACTTCGGCGCGGGCAACATCGGCCGCGGCTTCGTCGGGCTCATCCTGCACCGGGCCGGCTACGAGGTCGCGTTCGTCGACGTCAACGCCGAGCTGATCGGCATGCTGCGGACGGCGGATGCGTACCAGGTGCGCGAGGTGGGACCGGAGGCGACCGTGCACACGGTCACGGGCTTCACCGGCATCGACTCGAAGGCGGATCCGGCCGCGGCCGCGCGGGCCGTGGCGGAGGCGGACGTCATCACGTGCGCGGTCGGGCCGAACGCGATGCGGTTCATCGCGCCCGTCATCCGCGAGGGCCTCGCGCTGCGCACGGACGCGCCGGCAGTGGTCATGGCGTGCGAGAACGCGATCGGAGCGACCGACACGCTGCGCGAGCACGTGCTCGAGGGGGCGCCGGAGCTCGCGTCGAAGGCCGTGTTCGCCAACACGGCGGTCGACCGCATCATCCCGCCGCAGGACCCGGCGGGGCTCGACGTCGTGGTGGAGGACTTCTTCGAGTGGTCGATCGACCGCACGCCGTTCGCCGAGGCGGCGAGCGCGCCGCCGACGATCCCGGACGCGCACTTCGTCGACGACCTCGCGCCGTACATCGAGCGCAAGCTCTTCACCGTCAACACCGGCCACGCCACCACCGCGTATGCAGGCTGGGTCGCGGGCATCGGCACGATCGCCGAGGCGCTCGAGGAGCCCGGCATCCGGTCGGCGGTGCAGGCGGCGCTCGCCGACACGGCGCGGCTGCTGGTCGCGAAGTTCGGCTTCGACGCCGACGAGCACGCCGCCTACGTCGCGCGCGCCATCGAGCGCTTCGAGAACCCGGCGCTGCCCGACACGTGCGAGCGCATCGGCAGGCAGCCGCTGCGGAAGCTGTCGCGGCACGAGCGCTTCGTGCAGCCCGCGGTCGAGCTGCTCGAGCGCGGCGACACCGCCGAGGGCCTCGTCGCCGCCTACGCGACGGCGCTGCGGTTCGACGCCGAGGGCGACGAGCAGGCGGTGGAGCTGCAGCGGCTGCTGGGCGAGCTCGAGCCCGCGCGGTTCGTCGCCGAGGTGAGCGGTCTCGACGGCGGGGCGCTGGCGTCGCGGCTGTCGGCGGAGGTGGAGGCGGCGCGCGGCTGAGCCACTGCGGCCGCCGGTGCGCCCGCGTCCAGCCGGATGCGGCAGGATCGCTGCATGAGGATCGGGCGGGCAGCATGCTGATGCACGGCTCGCGGCGCAAGGGCCGCTCGAGCGCGAACCCGCGCCAGCGGCTGCTGCACGGCTGGGACTGGTCGGACCCGCGCATCGAGCTCGAGGAGCTCGAGCCCGCCAGCCGCGTGCTCGTCTCCGCCGGCGCGGGCGAGATGGTCGCGGCGCTCACGGCCGCCGGGCACCGCGTCACGGCGCTCGCCGCCAACCGCAATCAGCTCGAGTACGCCAAGCGCCGCGTCGGCGGGGGAGCGTTCGAGCCCGGCGCCGCCGAGCGGCTGTTCGACATCGGGCGCGGCATGATCCGCGCCGCGAGCCCCGCGTGGAGCCGCCGCCGGATGCGGCAGTTCCTGCAGGAGGACGAGCCGCTCAAGGCGGCCGCCATCTGGAAGGAGCGGCTCGACAACCGCACGCTCGCCTCGATCCTGAAGACCATGCTCGGGCCGGCGGGCTCGCTCTCCGCGCTCGTGCTGCGCGACTTCGCCACGCCCATCCCGCCGCACTTCGACGAGGCGATCCGCGGCCGCATCGGCCGCGCGCTGCGCAAGCACGCGCCGCGCGAGAACCCGTACGCGTGGCGGCTGCTGCTGGGGGAGGAGCTTCCGGGCCACCGCATGCCGCAGGCCGACGTCGGGGGGATCGACTGGATCGAGGAGCCGCTGCTCGACCACCTCGAGCGGGTCGGCCCAGGGGCGTACGACGCCGTCAGCCTGTCGAACGTGATCGACGGCGCCGACGAGCGCTGGGTGCGCGACCTGCGCAAGGCGGCCGTGCGGGCCGTCGTGCCCGGCGGCCCGATCATCGCGCGCTCGTTCGCGACCACGATGGACGACGACGCGGCCAAGCGGGCCCGTCGCGACCGCGCGATGCTGTGGGGCTCGATCGTCGTGCAGCGTGTCGACACGCCCGGCTTGCACAATCCCTCACCATCCGCGTAGAGTTGACCGTTGGTGTCGTGCGCCCTCTGCGCGCGTCACTCGCATGACCGGCAACCAGAAACTTGCAGAAGAAGGCTATGGCCAAAAAAGACGGCGTCATCGAGATCGAAGGCACGGTGATCGAGGCGCTCCCGAACGCGATGTTCCGCGTCGAGCTCTCGAACGGGCACGTGGTGCTCGCACACATCTCCGGCAAGATGCGGCAGAACTACATCCGCATCCTCCAGGAGGACCGAGTGATCGTGGAGCTCAGCCCCTACGACCTCAGCCGCGGCCGCATCGTCTACCGCTACAAGTAACCACTGGCTGCTGGATAAGGAACGGCTCGCATCCGCGAGCACGAGGCCAGCGAGGAAGCAAACATGAAGGTCTACCCCAGCGTCAAGAAGATCTGCGACAAGTGCAAGGTGATCCGCCGGCACGGTCGCGTGATGGTCATCTGCGACAACCCCCGCCACAAGCAGCGCCAGGGCTGAGCCCTGTCGCTCGCGCATCGCGCGCGGCGTACAACTGCACACAGCATCCAGCAGCGGTAAGAGCTCTCTGACGAGGGCGACACCTTGGGGAGAGGCCCAGGCACCTCCGCTGCTCCATACCTCTCACAACTCCTGAAGGAGACACACGATGGCACGCATCGCAGGTGTCGACATCCCGCGCGAGAAGCGCGTGGAGATCGCACTGACGTACATCTTCGGCGTCGGCCGCACCCGGTCGATCCAGACGCTCGAGGCCACCGGCATCGACCGCAACACTCGCGTCAAGGACCTCACCGACGACCAGCTGGTCGCGCTCCGCGACCACATCGAGGGCACGTTCAAGGTGGAGGGCGACCTCCGCCGCGAGGTGACCGCAGACATCCGCCGCAAGGTCGAGATCGGCTCGTACGAGGGCATCCGCCACCGTCGCGGGCTCCCCGTGCGCGGTCAGCGCACCAAGACGAACGCGCGCACCCGCAAGGGCAAGAAGCAGACGGTCGCCGGCAAGAAGAAGGCCGGCCGCTAGGCCGCGTGGAGGTAGAGGAACATGGCAGCTCCCAAGTCCGCGGTCCGCAAGCCGCGCAAGAAGGACAAGAAGAACATCGCAGCGGGCCACGCCCACATCAAGTCGACGTTCAACAACACGATCGTCTCGATCACCGACACCACCGGGGCAGTCGTCTCGCAGGTCTCCGGTGGCGGCGTCGGCATGAAGGGCTCGCGCAAGTCGACCCCGTACGCCGCGCAGCTCGCCGCCGAGTCGGCTGCTCGCCAGGCGCAGGACCACGGCATGAAGAAGGTCGACGTCTTCGTCAAGGGCGCAGGCTCTGGCCGTGAGACGGCGATCCGGTCGCTCCAGGCCGCCGGCCTCGAGATCGGCGCGATCCACGACGTGACGCCGCAGGCGCACAACGGCGTTCGTCCGCCGAAGCCCCGCCGCAACTAGTCGCTCCTGCCGGGCAGGCGATCCACGCCTGCCCGGCAATCCGCCGTCACTGAACACGCGAGTCATATAGCGGACTCGCGACCGAAAGGAACCGACACGTGCTGATCGCCCAGCGCCCCACTGTCACCGAGGAGACCATCGCCGAGCACCGCTCGCGGTTCACGATCGAGCCGCTCGAGCCGGGCTTCGGCTACACCCTCGGCAACTCCCTCCGCCGCACCCTCCTGTCGTCGATCCCGGGCGCCGCTGTCACCAGCATCCGCCTCGACGGCGTGCTCCACGAGTTCTCCACGATCGCGGGAGTCAAGGAGGATGTCACCGAGATCATCCTCAACATCAAGCGGCTCGTCGTCTCCTCCGAGCACGACGAGCCCGTCGTCGCCTACCTCTCGCGCCAGGGCGCGGGCACGGTCACCGCGGCTGACATCACGGCGCCCGCCGGCGTCGAGATCCACAACCCCGAGCTCGTGCTCGCGACGCTGAACGACTCGGCGAAGCTGCAGCTCGAGCTCACGATCGAGCGTGGCCGCGGCTACGTGTCGGCCGCGCAGAACCGCGACGAGTTCGCCGAGGCCGGCGTCATCCCGATCGACTCGATCTACTCGCCCGTGCTCAAGGTCACCTACCGCGTCGAGGCGACGCGCGCCGGTGAGCGCACCGACTTCGACTCGCTCGTCGTCGACGTGGAGTCGAAGCCGGCCATCTCGCCGCGCGACGCCATCGCATCGGCCGGCCGCACGCTCGTCGAGCTCTTCGGCCTGACGCGCGACCTGAACGCCGAGGCAGAGGGCATCGAGATCGGCCAGGCGCCCGCCGAGGCCATCGGCTCCGGCGAGCTCGCCACGCCGATCGAGGAGCTCGACCTGTCGGTCCGCTCGTACAACTGCCTCAAGCGTGAGGGCATCAACACGGTGTCCGAGCTCGTGGCGCTGAGCGAGACGCAGCTGATGAACATCCGCAACTTCGGCCAGAAGTCGGTCGACGAGGTGAAGGACAAGCTCCAGGAGCTCGGCCTCTCGCTCAAGGACGCGGTGCCCGGCTTCGACGGGGCCCACTTCTACAGCGGTTACGACGAGGACGCTCGCTGAACGCGGGCCGACTGAAGAACTAGAGGGATACGAACCATGCCCAAGCCCACCAAGGGTCCCCGCCTCGGAGGCGGCCCGGCGCACGAGCGCCTGCTGCTCGCCAACCTCGCGGCGGCGCTGTTCACGCACAAGTCGATCAAGACGACCGAGACGAAGGCCAAGCGCCTCCGGCCCGTCGCTGAGCGCCTGATCACGTTCGCCAAGCGCGGCGACCTGCACGCGCGCCGCCGCGTGCTCGGCGTCATCGGCGACAAGGGCGTCGTGCACGAGCTCTTCACCGAGATCGCGCCGCTCGTCGCGGAGCGCGAGGGCGGCTACACGCGCATCACGAAGCTCGGCTACCGCAAGGGCGACAACGCCCCCATGGCGCAGATCGAGCTCGTGCTCGAGCCGGTGCAGAAGAAGGCGTCGAAGTCGAAGGCCGCCGCTGCCGCGCAGTCGGCAGCCGCCGACCAGGAGGCGGAGGAGGCGAAGGCCGCCGACGCCAAGGCCGCCGAGGCCGCTGACGCCCAGGCCGAGGAGTCGGACGAGGCCGCGGACGACGCGGTCGTGTCCGAGGAGACGCCCGTGCAGGAGACGCAGGCTCCGGCGGACGAGGCGGCGGCTGAGGCCGCGAACGCCGAGGCCGTCGAGGCCAAGGACGTGGCGCAGGACGCCGCGACCGGCGCCGCCTCGAAGGAGAACACGCAGCGCGACGGCAAGTAGTCGCAGCTCGCACGACGAAGGGCACCGCATCGCGCGGTGCCCTTCGTCGTGTCGCGTCCTCGGTCGATTCGAGCCGCTGGACGCCTCAGCGCTGCCGGCTGCCCTCGTCGCCCTCCTCGGGAGGCGCCACCGCCGGGTCGTTGCGGCCCGGCTCAGCCAGCGCGGGGTCGGCCTGCTCGCGCTCCGCGCGCTCCTGCTCGTCCTCGGCGCGCTCGGCGGCGGCGGGGCCGGCCTGCGCCTGCTCGGCCTTCGCGATCTCGGTCGCTGCCAGCACGAGCCCGAGGTGCGAGAACGCCTGCGGGAAGTTGCCCCAGTGCCGACCGGTCGTCGGGTCGACCTCCTCGGCCAGCAGCCCGACGTCGTTGCGCATCGCCACGAGCCGCTCCATCAGGTGCTCCGCCTCGTCGAGCCTGCCCGCCTGGGCGTAGGCGGTGACGAGCCAGAACCCGCACAGGACGAACGGATGCTCGTCGCCGGCGAGGCCGTCGACGCCCGTCGTGCGGTACCGCAGCGGGATCCCCTCGACGAGCAGGTCCTGCTCGATGCGCGCGATCGTGCCGAGGAAGCGCGGATCGGTCGCGTCGATGATGCCGATCGTCGGCAGCTGCAGCAGCGACGCGTCGACCTCGCTCGTGCCGTAGTGCTGGCGGAACGAGCCCGTGGACTCGTCGAAGCCGCGCGTGAGCACCTCCTCGCGCAGCGCATCCCGCAGCTCGATCCAGCGCGTCGGGTCGCCCTCGCAGCCCTCCTCCTCGATCGCGCGCACGCCGCAGTCGAACGCGGCCCACATCATCGCGCGCGAGTGGGTGAAGAACTGCGGGTCGCCGCGCATCTCCCAGAGCCCCTGGTCGGGCTCGTCCCAGTGCGTCGCGAGCTCGTTCAGCAGCGCCCGCTGCATGTGCCACGAGTCGAGCGTGTCATCGAGCCCGATGGCCCGCAGCCGCTGGAGGGTCAGCATCACCTGGCCGAGCACGTCGTGCTGACGCTGGTCGGCCGCGCCGTTGCCGATGCGCACCGGGGCGGCGCCGCCGTAGCCCGGCAGGTGGTCGAGCTCGCGCTCGAGCAGGTCGCGGCCGCCGTCGCGCCGGTACATGATGCGCATGTCCTGCGGGTCGCCGGCGATCGCGCGCAGCAGCCAGTTGCGCCACAGCCCGACCTTCTCGGAGAGCTGCACCGCGAGCATCGCATCGACGGTGAGGGATGCGTCGCGCAGCCACGTGAAGCGGTAGTCCCAGTTGCGCTCGCCGCCGGGATCCTCGGGCAGCGACGTGGTGGGCGCGGCGAGGATGCCGCCGGTCGCGTCGTCGGTGAGGGCGCGCAGCACGAGCACGCTCGTCTGCACAGCCTCGAGGTAGGGGCCGTCGTAGTCGAGCTCGGCGAGCCACTCGGACGACTCGGCGATCGTGGTCGCGACGATCTCCGGCTCGCCCACGGGCTCGGCGATCGGCACCCAGGAGTGCTGCCAGCACAGATCGAGCACGACCCGCTCGCCCTTGCGCACCGTGAAGCTCGAGCGGTGCCGGTGGCGGTGGCGGTCGGCCTTCGGCAGCTGGTCGCCGCGCAGCACGAGCCGGTCCGGGCCCGCGACGGCGACGAGCACCTCCTCGCCGTGCTCGCGCGTGCGCCGGAACCAGGGCGGCACCTTGCCGTAGCCGAAGCGCACGACGAGCTCCTGCTCGAGCTCGACCTCGCCCTCGACGCCCTCGATGATGCGCACGACGTCGGCGCGCTCATCGCCCGTGGGCATCGCATCCGTCACCTTCACGGTGCCGCCGGCCGTCTCGTGCGTCGTCTCGAGCACGAGGCTGCCGGGCAGGTAGCGGCGGGTCGATCTCGCCTCGGCGACCGGGCCGATGCGCCAATGGCCGTGCTCCCGGCCGCCCAGCAGCGCAGCGAAGCACGCGTGGGAGTCGAAGTGGGGGAGGCACAGCCAGTCGATCGAGCCGTTGCGGCCGACGAGCGCCGCCGTCGTCCGGTCGCCGATCAGGGCGTAGTCCTCGATGGCCAAGGTGTCATCGTTCGGCATGCCGCGAGGCTACCGGGGAGCCGCGGCGACGGGAACCTGCCGCGGCCGCCGCCGTAGGCTGGCGGCATGCCGCGCATCCGCCTCGATCTCGCCTACGACGGCGGCGGCTTCGCCGGCTGGGCGGCGCAGCCGGGGCTGCGCACGTGCCAGGGCGAGCTCGAGCGGGCGCTGTCGACGGTCGCGCGCGAGCCGATGCGCGTCACGGTCGCGGGGCGCACGGATGCGGGGGTGCACGCGAGCGGTCAGGTCGCGCACGCCGACGTGCCCGACGCGCTCGTGCCCGGCGACGCCGAGGCGGCGCAGCGGCTGGCGCTGCGCCTGTCGCGCCTGGCCGCGCGCGAGGGGGATCTCGTGGTGCGCTCGATCGCGCCCGCGCCCGAGGGCTTCGACGCGCGCTTCTCGGCCGTCTCGCGCTCCTACCGCTACCGCATCCAGGCGAGCGCCGCGGCCGATCCGCTCGAGCGCCGCACCGCCGCGCACGTGCCGCGCGCGCTCGACGTCGACGCGATGCAGCGCACGGCGCAGCTGCTCGTGGGGCTGCGCGACTTCGCGGCGTTCTGCAAGCCGCGCGAGGGGGCGACGACGATCCGCGAGCTGCGCGAGTTCTCGTGGGCGCGCGAGGGCGACGTGCTCACGGCGTCGCTGACGGCGGATGCGTTCTGCCACTCGATGGTGCGCGCGCTCGTCGCCGCGTGCGTGCGGGTGGGGGAGGGCAGGCTCGGGCTCGCGCAGGCGGCGGCGCTGCTCGACGAGCGGCAGCGCTCGCCGCTCACCGGCCTCATGCCCGCGCACGGGCTCACGCTCGTCGCGGTCGGCTATCCGCCCGACGACCTGCTCGCCCAGCAGGCCGAGCGCGCCCGAGCGCGGCGCAGCGCATCCGACCTGGACGCCTGAGCGCGTCACGATCGAGCTCGCGCTGTGCGTCAGCGGCGCCGGCGGCGCCGCGGCGCGCCGCTCAGCGGAGGGCGGGCTCGCCGGCCAGCAGCTCGGCGAGCTCGTCGACCGAGTCGACGATGTGCGTCGCGCCGGCCGCCTCGAGCTCGGCGCGGCCGCCGTAGCCGTAGGCGACGCCGATCGACGCCATGCCCAGCTCATGCGCGGAGCCGATGTCGTTGACGCGATCGCCCACCATCACGAGGTCGGCGGCCGGCAGCCCGATCGAGTCGGCGGCGCGCGCGATCACCTCGGCCTTGGAGTGGCCGGCCTCGCCCTGCATGCGGCCGTGCACGCCGCGGAAGCGATGGCGCAGGCCGTAGTGCTCGACGACCGTCTCGGCGTCGGGCTGGATCTTGTGGGTCGCGACGGCGAGCGGGATGCCGGCGTCATCGAGCTCGGCGATGAGCCGCTCGACGCCCGGGTAGAGCGTGGAGTCGACGAGCCCGCCGCCGGAGAGGTGGCTGCGGAAGGCCGCGATGGCGCCGTCGATCTCGGCCGGGGTGCGGCCGGCCTCGTGCAGCACCGTGACGATCGGCGGCCCGAGCCAGCGCACGAGCTCGGTCTCGCTCGGCACCTCCCACCCGACGGCGACGTGCATGTGGCGCAGGCCCGCCAGCAGGCCCTGCTTGGAGTCGGTGAGGGTGCCGTCGAGGTCGAAGACGATGCCGCGGGGAGTCATGTCCTGCCATGATCCCAGATATCTGATCGGGTCGCGAGGGGGTTCGCCCGCGGCTTAGACTTGGCGACGGCCGACCGACGAGGGGTTCGGCGGGAGCCGGAGGCAGACATGTCCGACCAGCAGCAGCCAGCGTTCGACCAGGCGTTCCGCGGCTATGACCGCGAGCAGGTCGACAGCGCCGTCTCCGAGCTGCGCAGCCGGCTCGACGAGCTCGAGCGCTCGGCCGAGTCCACGTCGCTCGCGACCGAGGCGCGCGTGCAGCACCTCACCGAGGATCTCGACGCCGCCATCGCCCGCGCCGACCAGGCCGAGGCGCGCATGCTGCGGCTCGCCCAGCAGGTGCAGACGCTCGACGAGGAGGAGGGCGCCGACGACACCGAGGGCGCCGACGTCGAGGAGGGCCGCCAGACGCGCGTGCGCTTCGCCGAGATCCTGCGCGTGGCCGAGGACCAGGCGTCGACGCTCGTGACCAACGCCTCGACCTCCGCCGAGCGCATCCTCGACGACGCGAACGCCGAGCGCGACCGCATCCGCAAGGAGGCGCAGGAGGAGGCCGCGCGCGTGCTGCAGGAGGCGCAGCACGAGGCCGAGCTCGCCCGCCGCCGCAGCGAGACCGAGCAGACCGCGCACCGCGCCCGCATCGAGACCGAGCTCGGCTCGCTCGGCGAGAAGGTGTCGCAGGCCGACCGCGAGGCGCAGGTGCTGCTGGGCGAGGCCGAGCGCGCCGCCGCGGCGATGCGCGCGCAGGTGCAGCGCGAGACCGACGACCTCAAGCTCGACGCCGACCGCATCGTGCGCGAGGCGAAGGCGCGCCGCACCGAGCTCGACGCCGCGATCACCCGCAGGCAGGACGACGCGCAGCAGGAGTTCCTGCGGCTGCACAACCAGGCGGTCGCGCACGCCGAGCGCGTCACGGCCGACGCGAACGACAAGGTCGCATCGGCGCTCGCCCACGCGAAGCACGTCGCCGAGCAGTCGGAGGCGTACGAGCAGCTCTCGAAGGCGCAGGCCGCGCAGATCGAGGCGAGCGCGAAGGCGCGCGCCTCGGCGATGCTCGACGAGGCCAGGCAGCGCTCGCAGGCGATCGTCGACGCGGTCACGAAGCACACGAAGGACGTGCTGCGCGACGCCGAGGACCGCACGCGCAGCCTGCGCTACCAGCAGACGCAGCTGAACGGCTTCATGGCCGAGGTGCAGTCGCTCATGCACGTCGCCGACGCGGCCGACCCGCGCACCTGGAGCGCCGCGGGCGCCGAGGCGGGCGGCTCCGGATCTGGCGGCTCCGGGGCGGGTGCCGCGGCGAGCGGCGCTGCAGCGACCGGTGCCGCGGTCGCCGGCGGCGCGGCGACCGAGGCGACCGACGACGAGGGTGCGGATGCGTCGGCCGACGCGATCCCGTCGGTGCCGGCAGAGGACCGGGCCGTCGTCCCCGACGCGTTCACCGCATCCGCCCCCGATTCCGACCCGCTCGAGGGCCTCACGCTGCAGGCGGAGCCCGTCGAGGGCGAGCCGGTCGAGGAGCCGGCCACGCGCGAGGAGGTCGTCGAGGTCGTCTGGCACGAGGACGAAGAGGAGTACGACCCCTCGATCGACCGCTGAGCGGGGGTTTGACCGCGCGCCGTCCGAGCGAGTATGCTCGATCCTTGGTGCGCACAGCCTGTGCCCATCCGAATGAGCCCTCCACCGGATCGTTCCGCCCCATTCTCGGCCGGAACACCTCGGAGTGGGATTCACGACCATCCATTCGACCAGTGAGGCACCCATGACTCGCACGTATTCGCCCAAGGCGGCGGACGTCCAGCACAGCTGGATCGTCATCGACGCCACCGACGTGGTGCTCGGCCGCCTGGCCAGCCACGCAGCCGCCATGCTCCGCGGCAAGCACAAGCCGACGTTCGCCCCCCACATGGACATGGGCGACTTCGTCATCATCGTGAACGCCGAGAAGGTGGCGCTCACGGGCCAGAAGCTCGCCAAGAAGGTCGCCTACCGCCACTCGGGCTACCCGGGCGGCCTGAAGGCGACCGGCTACGAGGAGATGCTCGACCGCTGGCCCGTGCGCACCGTCGAGAAGGCGATCCGCGGCATGCTGCCGAAGAACTCGCTCGGCCGCGCCCAGATCAAGAAGCTCAAGGTCTACGCAGGCCCCGAGCACCCGCACGCGGCGCAGCAGCCGACCCCCTACACGTTCGACCAGGTCGCCCAGTAGGGCGCGAGGAGACACCAGACATGGCGAAGATCGCAGACTCCATCGAGGCTCCCGAGAGCTTCTCGACCGAGACGCCGGCAGCTGAGGCTCCCAAGGCGCCCCGCGTCGTCAACATCGGCGGCCAGGCCGTCGGCCGTCGCAAGCAGGCCATCGCCCGCGTGCGCCTGGTCCCCGGCACCGGCTCGTTCACCGTGAACGGCCGCTCGCTCGAGGACTACTTCCCGAACAAGCTGCACCAGCAGCTCATCAACGACCCGTTCACGCTGCTCGAGCTCATGGGCAGCTACGACGTGATCGCCCGCATCTCGGGCGGCGGCCCCTCGGGGCAGGCCGGCGCGCTGCGCCTCGGCATCGCTCGTGCGCTGAACGAGATCGACCTCGAGAACAACCGCCCGGAGCTCAAGAAGGCCGGCTTCCTCTCGCGCGACGCTCGCGTCATCGAGCGCAAGAAGGCCGGTCTCAAGAAGGCCCGCAAGGCGCCGCAGTACTCGAAGCGCTGATTCATGTCGCGCCTGTTCGGCACGGATGGGGTTCGAGGTCTCGCAGGCCTCGACATCACGGCGGAATCGGCACTGGCGCTGGCACAGGGCGCCGCTCTCGTGCTCGGGCGATCAGCCCGGCAGGAGGAGCGGCGCCCTGTTGCCGTCGTCGCGCGCGATCCCCGCGTCTCCGGTGAGTTCATCGTCGCGGCGGTCTCGGCCGGTCTCGCCTCGAGCGGCATCGACGTGCTCGACGCCGGTGTCATCCCGACGCCCGCGGCCGCGTACCTCGTCGCCAGCATCCAGGCCGACTTCGGCGTGATGGTCTCGGCGTCGCACAACCCGGCGCCCGACAACGGCATCAAGTTCTTCGCCAGCGGCGGGCGCAAGCTGCCCGACGCCGTCGAGGACGAGATCGAGACCGCGCTCGGCGGCGCCCCGCTGCGCCCCATCGGCGCGGAGGTCGGCACCGTGCGCCGCTTCGCCGACGCCGAGGACCGCTACCTCGTGCACCTGCTGGGCACGCTCGACGTGAGCCTGCAGGGGCTGCACGTCGCCCTCGACTGCGCGCACGGCGCCGCGGCGGGCATCAGCCCGCAGGCGTTCTCCGACGCCGGCGCCAGGGTGACCGTGATGGGCAACGACCCGGACGGCATCAACATCAACCGCGAGGTCGGCTCGACGCACCTCGAGCAGCTGCGCGAGCTCGTCGTCTCCTCGGGCGCCGACCTCGGCATCGCGCACGACGGCGACGCCGACCGCTGCCTCGCGATCGACGCGAACGGCGAGGTCGTCGACGGCGATCAGATCATGGCGATCCTGGCGGTCGCGGCGAAGCGCCGCGGGCTGCTGACGGACGACACGCTCGTCGCGACCGTCATGTCGAACCTCGGGCTCAAGGTCGCGATGGACGAGCACGGCATCGAGCTCGTGCAGACGGCCGTGGGCGACCGCTACGTGCTCGAGGCGCTCGGCGAGTACGGACTCTCGCTCGGCGGCGAGCAGTCCGGGCACATCATCTTCTCTGCGCACGCGACCACGGGCGACGGCATCCTCACGGGGCTGCAGATCGCGGCCGAGATGGCGCGCAGCGGCAAGACGCTCGCCGAGCTCGCCTCGGTCATGCAGGTCTACCCGCAGGTGCTCGTCAACGTCACGGGCGTCGACCGGCTCGGGCTGCGCGGCAACCGGCCGATCGCGGATGCGGTGGCCAGGGCCGAGTCGGAGCTGGGCGATCGCGGCCGCGTGCTGCTGCGCCCGTCGGGCACCGAGAAGATCGTGCGCGTGATGGTCGAGGCGCACGAGAAGCACGTCGCGCAGTCGGTCGCCGACGAGCTGGCCGACCTCGTGCGGGCGGAGCTGAGCGTCTCGGCCTGACCGAGCCTCAGCGCCCGGCGGCCTGCCGCGCGCGGAACGCCGCGACGTTCGTGCGCGACTGGCACGTCGTCGAGCAGAACCGCCGCGAGCGGTTGCGCGAGCCGTCGAAGTACATGCGGTCGCAGCGGTCGTCGCTGCAGCGCTTGCAGCGCGTCGTGTCGTCGGTGCGCACGAGGTCGACGAACGCCATCGCCGCGTGCACCGAGATCGTGTCGGCCGGCGCCGCCCCCGGCGGCAGCCCGTGCAGGTGCCAGTCGAAGCCGTCGTGCCGCACGAGGTGCGGCCGCGCGTCGCAGGACTGGAAGATGCGGTTGGCCATCTCGGCCGCCGTGTCGCGATCGGCGTCCCAGAGCCGCTCGATCGTGCCGATGCGCGCCCACACGACCTCGGCATCCGCCTTCGTCGCGCCGCTCACGCCGGGGAAGCCCCATTCGCTGCACACGCGGCGCAGGCCGGCGGCGCTGTCGAGCTCGCCCGCGCGGCGCCGATTGCACACGTCGGCGATGAACTCGAGCGTGTGCAGGAGCTCTCGGGGGTGGTGCAGCGGCACGGCGGTCCTCTTCGGTAGGCTCACGGCTGTCAGGGCCAACGGTCGTGACACGCGTGCCCGACTCGGTGCACGATCGTAGCCCTTCTCCCGCTCTGCGAGCCGCCATGCAGTCCCGTCGCCCGATCGGCCTCGCGCTCGCCCTCGCGAGCGCCGCCTCCTTCGCGCTCTCCGGCATCTTCGCCGCGGCGCTGCTCGACGGCGGCTGGAGCGCGGGCGCCGTCACGCTCGTGCGCATCGGCGGCGGCGCGCTCGTGCTGCTGGCGCCCACGCTCTGGCTGCTGCGGGGGAAGTGGGATGCGGTGCTGCGGTCGTGGCGGGAGGTGCTGGTGCTCGGCGTGCTCGCCGTCGCCGTGTGCCAGCTCGCGTTCTTCAGCGCCGTCGCCTTCATCGACCCCTCGCTCGCGCTGCTGATCGAGTTCCTGGGACCGGTGCTGCTGGTGTTCTTCACGTGGGCGACGACGCGGCGCGCCCCGGCGATGCTGACGCTCGCGGGCGCGGGCGTCGCGCTCCTCGGGCTCGGGCTCGTCTCGGGCATCGGCGGCGAGGCGCTGCATCCGGTCGGCGTGCTGCTCGCGCTCGCCGCCGCGGTCGGCAACGCGGGCTACTGGGCGTCCGCCTCGAAGGCCGACTCCGAGCTGCACCCGATCGCGCTCGCGGGCCTCGGCCTGCTCGTCGGCGCGATCGTGCTCGGCGCCGCCTCCGTGACGGGGCTGCTGCCGTTCGCCGCGTCGGCGGCGCCGGTCGTGCTCGCGGGCTCGACCGTGCCGTGGTGGGCGGCGATGGGCATGCTCATCCTCATCGCGACGGCATCCTCGTACGTGCTCGGCATCCTCGGCGCGCGGCGGCTCGGCGCGACGCTCGCGAGCTTCGTCGGCTACTCCGAGCCGATGTTCGGCAT
>DASSWM010000234.1:0-12924 GCA_035704865.1 Agrococcus sp. | reverse complement strand
ATCGGTGCCGCTCGCCGCGCGGCGGTCCGTGATCAGTGCCGGCCGACCCGCATCCAGGCGTCGGTGCGGGCGCGCAGCCCGAGCGTGACGGCGCGCGCCCCGAGGTAGCCGAACGAGAAGGTCGCCCAGATCACGGCGAGCGGGTTCCAGCCGGGGATGAGCGAGAGCAGCAGCAGCGGCAGGTAGGCCGCGAGGTTCACGATGCCCGTCCAGGCGAGGTAGCGCACGTCGCCGGCGCCGATCAGCACCCCGTCGAGCACGAAGACGTAGCCCGCGATGGGCTGCGCGAGCGCGAGCAGCACGAGCGCGATCGGCAGCGCGTCGAGCACGCCCGCGTCGGCGGTGAAGACCCCGCCCAGCACCCACGCGACCGACAGCAGCAGGGCCCCGACGACGCATCCGAACCCCACGCCCCACGCCTGCAGCCGCCGCGTCACGGCGCGCGCCTCGGCGACGTCGCCCGAGCCGAGCGACTTGCCGAGCATCGCCTGGCCCGCGATCGCGAGCGCGTCGAGCGCGAACGCGAGCGTCGAGAAGAGCGTGAACGCGATCTGGGTCGAGGCGAGCGTCGTCGTGCCGGCCTGCGTCGCGACGGCGGTCGTGGCCAGCAGCGCCACCCGCAGCGACAGCGTGCGCACGAACAGCCAGCCGCCCGTCGAGGCCGTGCGGCCCAGGTCGCCCCAGTGGATCGCGAGCGGCACGCCCTCGCGCCGCGCCTCGCGCACCGCGAACCACAGGAAGAACGCCGCCATGCCCCACTGCGCGATCACGGTGCCGAGCGCGCTGCCCGCGACGCCGAGCCCGACGCCGTAGATGAGCACGGCGTTGAGCGCCGCGTTCGCGCCGAAGCCGATCGTGGCGACCACGAGCGGCGTGCGGGTGTCCTGCAGCCCGCGCATGAGGCCGGTCGCGGCGAGCACGATGAGCATCGCCGGCAGCCCCAGGATCGAGATGCCGAGGTAGACGGCCGCGTGCTCGGTGACGACGGATGCGGCGCCGAAGAGCGCGACGACGGGGTGCGCGAGCGGGGTGGCGAGCAGGAGCGCCGCACCCGCGACGATCGCGAGCCAGATGCCGTCGATGCCCGCCCGGATCGCGGCGGGCCGCTCGCCGGCGCCCAGCAGCCGCGCGACCGCGGGCGTCGTGCCGTAGGCGAGGAAGATCAGCAGGCCGACGGCGGTCGAGAGCACCGCGATGCCGATGCCGACGCCCGCGAGCTCCTCGGCGCCGAGGTGCCCGACCATCGCCGTGTCGACGAGCAGGAACGCCGGCTCGGCGATGAGCGCGCCGAGGGCGGGGACGGCGAGGCGCAGGATCTCCCGATCCCGGGCATCGGGCTTCACTCGCACCGCCCCACGCTACCGAGCGATCGCCGCTCGCATCGTTCGTCAACCGAGCCGATGAGCCGATGAGCCGAAATCCGGCTCGTACGCCCTCAGGCGCAGTTGACGACCGGCGGCGAAGGGCCGCCGTAGGCTGGGGAGCATGACGACGCTGCCCTCCGGCCTGCCCGTGCACGACTTCAACGACGAGATCCGCCCGCAGGACGACCTCTTCATGCACGTGCACTCGAAGTGGCTCGAACGCACGGAGATCCCGGACGACAAGGCGCGCTGGGGCTCGTTCGCGGTGCTCGCCGAGGCGGCCGAGGAGGCCGTGCGCGAGATCGTCATCGAGATGCAGCAGGCCGAGCCGGGCACCGACGCCCGCAAGGTCGGCGACCTGTACGCCTCGTTCCTCGACGAGGAGCGCGCCGACGCGCAGGGCATCGAGCCGATCCGGCCGCTGCTCGAGCGCGTCGAGGCCGTCGGCGACATCGACGGCCTGCTCGCGCTGCTGGGCGAGCTCGAGTCGATCGGCGGCCCGTCGATCGCCGGCCAGTGGGTCGACACCGACCCGGGCGACCCGGGCCGCTACCTCGTGCACATGAACCAGGGCGGCCTCGGCATGCCCGACGAGTCGTACTACCGCGAGGACGCCTTCGCCGACGTGCGCCGCGCGTACCTCGAGCACCTGCAGACGATGTTCGGCCACCTGGGCGCCGAGCACGCGGAGTCGGATGCGGCGGTCGTGTTCGCGCTCGAGACCGAGCTGGCCGGTCACCACTGGGACCGCGTCGCGACCCGCGACGACGAGAAGACCTACAACCTGCAGCGCGTCGCCGAGGAGCACCCGCGCCTGCAGCCGTGGCTGCGCGCGATCCACGCGCCCGAGGGCGCCTACGACGAGGCGGTCGTGCGGCAGCCGAGCTTCTTCGCCGGGCTGGGCGACATGCTCGTCGACGAGCGCCTCGACGAGTGGAAGGCATGGCTGCGCATGGGCATCCTGCGCGCCTTCGCGAGCTACCTCACGACGCAGATCTCGCGCGACCAGTTCGACTTCTTCGGCACCGTGCTCACGGGCGCGACCGTGCAGCGCGAGCGCTGGAAGCGCGGCGTCTCGCTCGTCGAGGGGCTGCTGGGCGACGCGGTCGGCCGGATCTACGTCGAGCGGCACTTCCCGCCCGAGGCGAAGACCGCGATGGACGACCTCATCGAGCACCTCGTCGAGGCATACCGCGCCTCGATCGCCGAGCTCGACTGGATGAGCGACGAGACCCGCGAGCGCGCGTTCGAGAAGCTCGGCAAGTTCACGCCCAAGATCGGCTACCCGATCAAGTGGCGCGACTACGCCTCGCTCGAGATCGGCGACGACCTGGTCGCCAACGTGCAGGCCGCGACGCGCTTCGAGCACGACCGCGAGCTCGCCAAGATCGGCAAGCCGATCGACCGCGACGAGTGGTTCATGAACCCGCAGACCGTCAACGCCTACTACAACCCGGGGTTCAACGAGATCGTCTTCCCCGCGGCGATCCTGCAGCCCCCGTTCTTCGACGCGGGGCGGGATGCGGCTGCGAACTTCGGTGCCATCGGTGCCGTCATCGGGCACGAGATCGGGCACGGCTTCGACGACCAGGGCTCCAAGTACGACGGCGACGGCCGCCTCATCGACTGGTGGACGGACGCCGACCGGGCCGCGTTCGAGCAGCGCACCAGCTCGCTCATCGCCCAGTACGACGCGCTCGAGCCGATCGCGGCGCCGGGGCACACGGTCAACGGCGCGCTCACGATCGGCGAGAACATCGGCGACCTGGGCGGGCTCGGCATCGCCTGGAAGGCGTATGTGCACTCGCTCGGCGGCGAGGAGCCGCCGGTGATCGACGGCCTCACGGGCGCCCAGCGCTTCTTCCTCTCGTGGGCCTACGCGTGGCAGCTGAAGATCCGCCAGGAGGAGGCGGTGCGGCTCGTCTCGATCGATCCGCACTCGCCCAACGAGCACCGCACCAACCAGGTCGTCAAGAACCTCGACGCGTTCATGGAGGCCTTCGACGTGCGGCCCGGCGACGCGCTCTGGCTCGACCCGGAGGCGCGCGTCACCATCTGGTAGCCCGCAGACCCGGCCCGGCCCGGTCCACCCGGCGACCCGTGCACTTGCGCCCGACCGGGGCTGGCACGTCAGCACCGCTCGGGCGGAGCAGCCCCAGTCGATGCAGGGGCGCGCCGGTCGGCCGTCGCCGTCAGGCGACGAGCGCCGTCGGCATCCGCAGCACCGCGCCCAGCTGCTCGAGCGCGCCCGGCACCACGCGGTAGTACGCCCAGCGGCCGCGCTGCTCGCGCTCGATGAGCCCCGCGGTCACGAGCACCTTGGCGTGGTGGGATGCGGTGGGCTGGCTGACCTCGATGGCGTCGGCCAGGTCGCACACGCAGATCTCGCCGTCGGCGGCGCTGAGCATCGAGAGCATCCGCAGCCGCGACGGGTCGGCGACGGCCTTCAGGCGCGCCGCGATCGCCTCGGCGTCGGCGCGCTCGAGCGCCGGCTCTCCCGGCGTGCAGCAGACCGTCGTGCGCATGTCGCCATCCTCTCACATCGATGTCCATCGATATGGTACACATTGATCAACATCAATACGAGAGGAGGTGCGCCATGGACGACGACATCCAGCTCGAGGTCCGCAGCGAGTGCTGCGGCGACGGCTGCTGCTGAGCGCAGCCGTGCGGGCGAGCGGCGTTCCGTCGCGGGCACCCCGTGACGGCCGCCGCTCGCCGCGCCGCCGCTCGCCGCTCGCCGTTCCACCGCGCGTGGCGCACGACCGCCTCACGCGCCGCTCGCCGCGACCACCGCCGTCCACGAGCGCCGCCCGGCACACGGGCCCCCGACTGTGACCCGTGCACAACCTGAGAGCGCGACCCGCCGTCGCGTGGGTATCGTTGGGGCGACCGGCCAGCATCGCTGGCAACCCAACGGCAGGAGCGAACATGCGCGGCAGGATCCTCTTCGTGGTCGGACTCGGCGCGGGCTACGTGCTCGGGGCGAAGGCCGGCCGCCAGCGCTACGAGCAGATCGCGAGCGCGGCTGACAAGGTCTGGAACTCTCCCTCGGTCACGAAGCAGCGGCACGAGGTGCAGCACTTCGTCGAGACGAAGGGCCCGGAGCTCGTCGAGTCCGCGAAGGATGCGGCGGGCGATGCGATCGGCAAGGTCAAGCGGAAGGGATCGCGCCACGCGGGCGACGGCACCGAGATCGCGCGGCCCGAGGACGTCTGATGGCACCGCGGAAGCCGCTCGGCGATCTCATCGCCGAGACCCCCAAGATGATCGTCGACCTCGCGAAGGCCGAGATCGACCACCTGAAGGCCGAGCTCTCGGAGAAGGCGAAGGGCCTCGGCATCGGCGGCGCGATGCTGGCCGCGGCCGGCTTCTTCGCGATCTTCCTCTTCGGCTGGCTGCTGGTGGCGGGCTTCGAGGGTCTCAACGTGGTGTTCGCGCCGTGGCTCTCCGCGCTGCTCGTGTCGGCGTTCCTGCTCGTGGTCGTGCTCACCCTGGCGCTGGTCGGGATGGCCTCGATCAAGAAGCACAAGGACCTCGCCGACCTCCGGACGGTGGACAGCATCAAGGACGACGTCAACATGGTGCGCGGCATGGGCCACGCCGCTGACGGCACCGACCCGCTGAACGATCTCGACTCCCGCGGGTTCGACACGAACGGAGTGCAGCGATGACCGACCAGCGCGACATCGACCGCAAGCGCGAGGAGCTGCGACTGCACCTCAACGAGCTCGAGGACCGCGTCAACCCCAAGAAGGTCGCGAACCGCGCGGTCGGCAAGGCGCAGGACTCCTACAACGAGGACCCGACGCCGTGGCTCGCGGCCGCGGCGGGCATCGCGGTGCTCGTCGTCGGCGGCATCGCGCTGGCGATCTTCGGCCGCCGCTGACCGCAGCGGTCAGCAGGCCATCGCGGCCAGCCGGGCACGACGGCGGTCAGGAGACGCGCTGGGCCGCGTACTCGCTGAGCTCGCGGCGCGCGACCTCGAGGGTGTCGAGGTCGATGCGCACGGCGGTCTCGGGCGCCATGCGGTTCCAGCCGCTGCCCGTCAGCCCGCTCGAGGTGACGGCGATCGCGCCGTCCTCCGCCCGCCGCCACGACAGCTGGTAGTAGTGGTCGACGTGGTCGACCGGCAGGTCGTCGCCGAGCCCCGACTCCTCGAACAGCTCGTGCGGGATCGGCGCGCCCTCGTTCGCGTGCGTCGCGATGAGCTCCTCGGGCGAGAGCACGAGCAGGTTGAGCGCCGCGGCCGGGAACTCCCGGCGCAGCTCCGCCACGGTCGCGGTGACCGCGTCGAAGAGCGGCTCGCCCGCCTCGTGCCTGCGCAGGATGAGCGCGAAGACCATCGCCGTGTCGGTCTCGCCTCCCACCCGGGCGAGCTCGGCATCCGTCACCTTCTCGCGCAGCCGCGAGATCGGCGTCACCGAGCCGTTCTGCGCGAGCACGATGTCGCCGACCCGGAACGGGTGCGTGTTGGCCACGCGCGTCGCGAGCCCCTCGGTCGCGAGCCGCAGGTGGGTGAGCCGCGCGCGCGACGGGGTGTCGACGAGCGCGTCGGTGAGGTCGGGGTTGTCGAGGCCGCGCGCCGCATCGCGGTAGCGGCGCACCTGGTCGCCGTCGAGCCACGCGGTGCCCCAGCCGTCGGTGTGCAGGCGGCCGAGGCGCTGCCACTCGACGCACGAGGCGTCGCCGATCACGTCCTGCGTCGTGGCAGGGGTGGGGGAGACGTGCGCGAGCAGTCGGCACATGTCGCATCCCCTCCTTCCCGACCATCCTCTCGCATCCGTCGGTCGGGGGGCGGATGCGTCGTCACAGTGCGTCACACCGGCCGCACGCGGGCGGGTGGTGCGGCACTCCCGGGTGCAACGTCGCATCCGTCGTGCACAGTCCCGGCGCGCGCTCCCGCACGGCGCTCGCGAGGTGCGGGAGGATGGAGGGATGGAGATCCAGCTGACGCCTGAGCAGCTCGCGATCTACGAGCGCATCGAGCAGGGCGACCGCCACCTGTTCATCACCGGGCGCGCGGGCACGGGCAAATCGACGTTGCTGCGGCACCTGACGCACCACTCGAAGAAGCAGATCATCGTGTGCGCGCCGACGGGCGTCGCGGCGCTCAACGTGGGCGGGCAGACGATCCACTCGCTGCTGAAGCTGCCACTGGGCGTGATCGCCGAGGCGCCGCTGCGGCAGAGCGCCGTGCTCAAGCGCATGCTGGGCAAGCTCGACCTGCTCGTGATCGACGAGATCTCGATGGTGAACGCCGACCTCATGGATGCCATCGACCGGTCGCTGCGGCAGGCGCGCGGGGTGCGCTCGGTGCCGTTCGGCGGCGTGCAGGTGGTGATGTTCGGCGATCCGTACCAGCTCGCGCCCGTGCCCGGCGATGCCGAGGAGCGCGCCTACTTCGCCGACCACTACGAGTCGATGTGGTTCTTCGACGCGCGCGTGTGGCGGGAGGAGCCGCTCGACGTCGTCGAGCTCGTGCACATCCACCGGCAGAGCGACCTCGAGTTCAAGCAGGCGCTCAACGCCGTGCGGCACGGCACGGTGACGGCCGAGATCGCGCAGCTGCTGAACGACGCGGGCGCCCGCACGCCGCCGGGCGACGACGTACTGACCCTCGCGACCCGCAACGACACCGTCACGCGCATCAACTCGCGCGAGCTCGCGCGGCTGCCCGGCAGGTCGAAGACCGCGGTCGCCGAGGTCTCGGGCGACTTCGGCGGCAGGCAGTACCCGGCCGACGCCGAGCTGCAGCTGAAGATCGGCGCGCAGGTGATGTTCCTGCGCAACGACTCCGAGGGGCGCTGGGTGAACGGCTCGCTCGGCAAGGTCGTCGACATCGGCGGCACCGTCTGGGTCGAGGTCGACGGCGAGCAGCACGAGGTCGAGCCCGCGGTGTGGGAGCAGTTCCGCTACTCCTACTCGCCGACCACGAAGGAGATCAAGCGGGATGTCGTGGCCGAGTTCACGCAGTTCCCGCTGCGGCTCGCGTGGGCGGTGACGATCCACAAGTCGCAGGGCAAGACCTTCGACCGCGCGGTCGTCGACCTCGGCTCGCGCGCGTTCGCGCCCGGCCAGACGTACGTCGCGCTCTCGCGGCTGACGTCGCTCGAGGGGCTCTACCTGTCGCGCCCGCTGCAGCCGCGCGACATCATCGTCGACCAGCGCGTGCGCCGCTTCATCCACGAGGTGCGCGAGCGCGACGCGCAGCGCGCCGCGCGCGACGACCTGCGCGACGCGGCCGCCAAGCCCGCCGGCGCTCGAGCCGGCGACGAGCAGGCGAGCTCGAGCCCGCGCGGCAGCGCGCCGCCGGCCGAGACGGCGGCGGAGGAGAACGGGCGCGACCGCGTCGACGCGCTCTTCGCGCCGGACGCGCCGACGCCGTTCTGAGCCGCCTCAGCCGCGCGGGTCGAGCACCGGCAGGTCGGCGATCGTCGAGAGGAAGCGCGTCACAGCACGCCGCTCGCTGCTCGTCATGGCCGCCGCGACGCGGAAGCGGCGCACGTGGTCGGCGCCGACGGTCGCGGTCGCTGTCGCCGACGTGCCGTCGGTGACGACGATCGACAGGGCGCGCCGGTCGGTGGGATGCGGCTCCCGGCGGATGTGGCCCGCCGCCTCGAGCCGATCGAGCAGCTTCGTCACCGACGGGCCGCGCACGCCCAGATGCGTCGCGATCATGGTCGAGGTGACGATCGTGCCCTCGCGGCGCGCAGTCATGAGCAGGCGGATCGCGCGCATGTCGTTCTCGCCCAGCCGCATGCCGCGGCGGCTCGCCTCCCGCTGCGCATCCGACGTGCGGCGCCACCGCAGCAGCGCCTCGAAGAGGTCGACGATCTCGTCGACCTCGGCGTCGTCGAGCCCCAGCTCGCGCACCATGGCGGCCGAGAAGTCGAAGCTGCGCGGATCGATGACGCGGCGCTCCTCCGGATCGAGCGCCGGCATGGGCGCGGATGTGGCAGGCATGCGCCGATTCTATTTGCCTGACTGATAGTTGCCTAGGCTCAGCATTTGCTACGCTCTGCGCATGACGACTTCCCGCGTCGCGGCCCCGGTGCTGCAGGAGACCGAGCTCGTCGTGCTGCTCGACCCGCTCGGCCACTCCATCGGCACCGCACCGAAGGCGACGGTGCACACGGCGTCGACCCCGCTGCACCTCGCGTTCTCATGCCACCTCGTCGACGACGACGGGCGGATGCTCGTCACGCGTCGCGCGCTCGGCAAGCGCGCGTGGCCGGGCGTGTGGACGAACGCGTGCTGCGGCCACCCCGCGCCGGAGGAGCTGCTCGAGGCGGCGGTGCAGCGGCGCGTGCGGCAGGAGCTGGGTGCGGGCGTCGACGCGCTCGAGCTCGCGCTGCCCGACTTCTCCTATCGCGCCGTCGACGCCTCGGGCATCGTCGAGCACGAGCGCTGCCCGGTCTTCGTGGGGCGCATCGTCGGCGATCCGCAGCCCGACCCGGACGAGGTGGTCGAGTGGCGCTGGACCGAGCCCGAGCGCCTGCGCACCGCGATCGCTGCCGCGCCGTGGGCGTTCAGCCCGTGGCTCGTGCTGCAGGCCGAGCAGCTGCCCTTGCTGGCGGGTGCCGCATGACCGCGCTCGGCACGCCGACGCTGCTCGCCGAGGTCGAGCGGCGGGTGGCGGCGCTCGCGGCGCCCAGCGGGCCCCACCCCGTGCAGGCTGCCGCGGCGGGCGCCGTGAGCGGGGGCAAGCTGCTGCGGCCGCGCCTCGTGCTGCTCGCCGCCGGCGATGCGGCCGACCGCGACGCCGTGCTCTCCGCGGCCGCGGCCTTCGAGCTGCTGCACGCGGCGCTGCTCGAGCACGACGACGTGATCGACGGCGACGACGAGCGCCGGGGCACGCCGTCCGTCGCGCGCGCGGCGACGCTCACGGCCGCCGCGGCGGGCCTGGCGCCCATGGCCGCCGACCGCCTGGGCATGGCGAGCGCCATCGTCACGGGTGACGCGCTGCTCGTGCGCGCGCTCGCAGCCATCGCCAGGCTCGAGACGACGGCGACCGCGCGCATCCGCATCGTCGACATCGTCGAGCGCGCGATGGTGCGCGCGGCGGAGGGCGAGCACGACGACGTGCTGCTCGCCGGCAGCGTGCCGGCCGACGCCGTGATCACGCGCATCCTCGAGGGCAAGACCGCCGACTACTCCTTCCGCGCACCGCTCGAGGTCGGCGCGGTGCTCGGCGGCAGGGACGAGCGCGCGATCGGGGCGCTCGGCGCCATCGGGCTGCGACTGGGCGTGCTGTACCAGCTGCGCGACGACGTGCTGGGCGTCTTCGGCGACGAGTCGATCACCGGCAAGAGCGCGCTGAGCGACATCCGGGCCGGCGCGCCGACGCTGCTCTCGGCGCTCGCGAGCCGCGACCCCGCCTGGAGCACGGTCGCGCGGCACTACGGCGACCCGGCCGCCGACGAGGGCGCCGCCGCGCGCGTGCGCCACGTCATGCGCGGCAGCGGTGCGCTCGAGGCGGTCGAGCAGCGCATCGCGGCCGACGCGGCGGCGGTCGCCGCGATGGTGGACGGCGCGCCCGTCGAGCAGCGCGTGCGCGACGAGCTGCGGGAGATCCTGGTCGGCTGCGCGGAGCGGGCCCGATGAGCGGCCTGCGCCTCTACACGGCGACTGCGCGGCGCGCGAGCGGCGCCGTCATCGAGGCCTACTCGAGCTCGTTCGGGCTCGCGAGCAGGCTGCTGCCGCCCGCGATGCGCGCCGACATCCAGAGCGTCTACGCGCTCGTGCGCGTCGCCGACGAGATCGTCGACGGCACGGGCCGCGAGGCGGGGCTCGGCCCCGACGGCTGCCGTCGCGTGCTCGACGCGCTCGAGCAGCAGGTGGAGGATGCGATCGCGACCGGCTTCAGCACCGACCTCGTCGTGCACGCGTTCGCCGAGACCGCGCGCCGCGTCGGCATCACGACCGGCCAGACGGCGCCGTTCTTCGCCGCCATGCGGCGCGACCTCGACCCGGTCGCCTTCGCCGACGAGCGCGAGCTGCGCGGCTACGTCTACGGCTCCGCCGAGGTGGTGGGCATCATGTGCGTGCGCTGCTTCCTGGGCGGCGCATCGCTGCCCGACGCCCAGGCTCGGCGTGTCACGCGCGGCGCGCGGGCGCTCGGCAGCGCGTTCCAGGTCGTCAACTTCCTGCGCGACCTGGGCGCCGACGGCGCGGGGCTCGGCCGCGCCTACCTGCCCGGCATCGACCCCGCCCAGCCGACCGACGCGGCGGTGCGCCGTGTGCTCGACCGGCTCGAGGCCGAGCTGCGCATCGCGCGCGACGCCGTCGAGCTGCTGCCGCGCGAGGCCCGCCCGGCCGTCATCGCGGCGCACGACATCTTCGCGGCGCTCGCCCGACGCATCCGCGCCACGCCCGCCGCGGCGCTGCCGACGCAGCGCATCAGCGTGCCGGCGGCGCAGAAGGCGGCGATCGTCGCTCGCGCGGCGCTCGCCGCCGGCCTCACCCGCACCGCCGTGCCGCGCCCGCAGCTCGGCCGCACGGAGCCCGCCCGATGAGCCGCATCGTCGTCATCGGCGCAGGCATCGCTGGGCTCGCGAGCGCCGGCATGCTCGCGCGCGACGGCCACGCCGTCACGCTCGTCGAGCAGGGCGAGGCGCTCGGCGGGCGCGCCGGCACGTGGCGCTCCAAGGGCTTCACGTTCGACACCGGCCCCTCCTGGATGCTCATGCGCGAGCCCTACGAGCAGGCGTTCCGGATGCTCGGGTCGCGGCTCGAGGACGAGCTCGACCTCGTGCGCCTCGACCCCGCCTACCGGGTGCTCTACGAGGGGGAGCCCGAGCCGCTCGAGGTCTCGGGCGACCTCGACACGACGCTCGCGCGCTTCGAGGCGATCGAGCCGGGCGCGGCGGCCGCGCTGCGCCACTACCTCGCGTCGGCGACCGAGACGGCGGCGCTCGCCTCGCGCGGACTGCTCTCGAACCGCTTCGACTCGCCGCGCTCGCTCGCGGGGCTCGGGCTCGGGCGGCGTGTGCCGCGCCTGGCGCGGCTGCTGCTCGAGTCGCTCGAGTCGCGCATCGCCCGCTCGTTCCGCGACCGGCGCCTGCGGCAGGCGCTCGGCTACCCGGCCGTCTTCCTCGGCACCGAGCCGCGCTCGGCGCCGTCGATGTACCACCTGCTGAGCCACTTCGACCTCGTCGAGGGCGTCTGGTACCCGCAGGGCGGCTTCACCCGGGTCGTGGATGCGCTGGCGCGGCTGACGTGGCAGGCGGGCGCGGAGGTGCGCACGGGCGCGCGCGTCGAGCGCATCCTCGTCGAGCACGGCGCCGCCCGCGGCGTCGAGCTCGCCGGCGGCGAGCGGATCGAGGCGGACCTCGTCGTCTCGGCCGCCGACGGCCACGCGACCGACACCCGCATGCTCGCGCACGTGCCCGGTGTCGCGGCGCGCGCCCGCGGGCGCTGGGCGCGGCGCGTCGCCGGGCCCTCGGCCGTGCTGGTGATGCTCGGCGTCGAGGGGCCGCTGCCGCAGCTCGCGCACCACACGCTGCTGTTCGCGCGCGACTGGGAGGCGGGCTTCGGCCGCATGTTCGGCCCGCTCGCGAGCGACCCGGCCGACGGCATCACCGACCCCGCGTCGCTCTACGTGAGCCGCACATCCGCCACCGACCCCTCGGTCGCGCCCGCCGGCCACGAGGCGCTGTTCGTGCTCGTGCCCGTGCCTGCCGACGTGCGGCTCGGCCACGGCGGCGTCGACGGCGCGGGCGATGCGGCGGTCGAGGCGATTGCCGATCGGGCCATCGCGCAGGTCGCCGAGTGGGCGGGCATCGACGGGCTCGCCGATCGCGTCGTCGTGCGCCGCACGATCGGGCCTGCCGACTTCGCGCGCGACTTCGACGCGTGGCGCGGCACGGCGCTCGGCCCCGCGCACACGCTGCGGCAGAGCGCGTTCCTGCGCGGCTCGACGCGGCACCGGCACGTGCGCGACCTGCTGCTCGCCGGCTCCACGACCGTGCCGGGCATCGGCGTGCCCATGTGCCTCATCTCCGCCGAGCTCGTCGTGAAGCACGTGCGCGGCGACCGCACCGCCGGGCCGCTCCAGCCGCGCGCCCTCATGCCGCTGCAGGCCCCGCGCATGCCGCGGCACGCGCGCTCCGCACCTGCCGAGGAGGGCCGGTGACGCTCGCCTACCTCGCCGCCCTCATCGTCGCCGCCGCCGGCGTCGCCGCGATCGACGCGCGGTTGCGGCTGGCGCTCTTCCACGATGCGCGGCGCGCGCTCGCGACCGTGGCGATCACGGCGGTCGCGATGCTGCTGATCGATGTCGCGGGCATCGCGACCGGCAACTTCCGGCTCGGCGCCTCGCCGTGGATGACCGGCATCGAGGTCGCACCGCACCTGCCGCTCGAGGAGCTCGTGTTCGTCGTCTTCCTCGCGTACGTGTCGCTCGTCGCGCTCACCGGTGCGCAGCGCCTGCTGGCGGCGCGGACCGCCCGACGCGAGGGCGAGGAGGCTGCATGAGCTACGCGCTGCTGCTGGCCCCGATGCTGCTGGCCGCGATCGCCGCCGCCGCGTGGGCGCTGCGCGGCGACCGCCGCGCGTG
>DASSWM010000233.1:0-5302 GCA_035704865.1 Agrococcus sp. | reverse complement strand
AAGCGGTCGTGACGCGCCTCGACGAGCTCACGATCCGCTCGCTGGGCGTGATCGACGAGGCCCGCGTGCCCATCGGCGCGGGCTTCACCGCCATCACGGGCGAGACGGGCGCGGGCAAGACGATGGTCGTGCAGGCCCTCGCGCTGCTGCGCGGCGAGCGCGCCGACGCGGGCGTCATCCGCGCCGGGCAGGAGCGCGCTGCGGTGCAGGGCGTCTGGCTCCTCGATGACGCGGATGCCGTGGGTCTCGTCGAGGACGCGGGCGGCAGCGTCGACGACGGCGAGCTCATCCTCGGGCGCGCGCTCTCGCGCGGGCCGGACGGCGCGGCCCGCTCGCGTGCGCAGGCAGGCGGCGCCGCCGTGCCCGCCGGGCTCCTGCGCGAGCTCGCCGACGGGCTCGTCGCGGTGCACGGGCAGGCCGACCAGCAGCGGCTGCGCTCGGCCGAGGCGCAGGCGGCGGCGCTCGACCGTGCCGCGGGGGAGCCGCTCAGCGCGCTGCTGGCCGAGTATCGCCGTGAGCACGAGGCCTGGACGGGCGCGCGCGAGCTGGCGGAGCGCATCCGCACCCAGCACGACGCGCGTGCCGCCGAGGCCGCGTCGATCCGGGCGGAGCTCGAGGATCTCGAGGCGCTCGACCCGCAGCCGGGGGAGCAGGACGAGCTCGCCGCGATCGCCAACCGGCTCGAGCACTCGGAGGCGCTGCGCATGGAGCTCGCGGAGGCGCACGCGGCGCTCTCGAGCGACGAGGACGCGCCCGACGCCGTCACGCTCGCCGGCACCGCGCGGCGGCTCGTCGAGCGCGCGTCGGCCGACGACGCGGCGCTCACGGAGGCGCTCGAGCTGCTCGTGCAGGCGGATGCGCTGCTGCAGGAGGCGTCGTCGTCGATCGTGAAGGCGCTCGACGACCTCGAGCGGCCCGAGCGCAGCCTCGACGAGGTGCAGCAGCGGCGCGCCGACCTCACGGCGCTCGAGCGCCGGCTGGCGCGCCCCCTCGACGAGGCGCTCGAGACCGCCCCGCACGCGGCGCTGCGGCTGGCAGAGCTCGAGGGCGACGACGACGAGCTCGCGCGGCTCGAGGCGGAGGAGGCGCGGCACCTCGAAGCGGCGACCGCGATCGCCGACCGGCTCAGCGCCACGCGGCAGGACGCCGCGCGGCGCCTCGAGCGGGCGGTGGGCGAGGAGCTCGCGGCGCTCGCGATGCCGAACGCGCGGCTCGTGGTCGACGTCGCGCAGACCGAGGCGCTCGGCGCGAGCGGCCGCGACCGCGTGACGATGCTGCTCGCCCCGCACCCGGGCGCCGAGCCGCGGCCGGTGCAGAAGGGCGCGTCGGGCGGTGAGCTCAGCCGAGTCATGCTCGCGCTCGAGGTGGCGCTCGCGGCCGGTCCGCTGGCCGACCAGAGCGTGCCGACCATGGTCTTCGACGAGGTCGACGCGGGCGTCGGCGGCGCTGCCGCGATCGAGATCGGCCGGCGGCTCGCGCGGCTCGCCGAGCACTGCCAGGTGATCGTCGTCACGCACCTCGCGCAGGTCGCGGCGTTCGCCGAGCACCACGTGCGCGTCGAGAAGGGCACCGACGGCCGCATCACCGCCTCGCAGGTCGCGCGCGTCGAGGGCGAGGACCGCCTGGCCGAGCTCGCGCGCATGCTCTCGGGCACCGCATCCGACACCGCACTCGCCCACGCCCGCGAGTTGCTGGATGATGCGCGAGTGGTGGGATAGGCTCGAAGCCCGTGAACCTCGTTGCGCCAGCCGCTGACCAGCAGACCACGGACGCCCCCGCCGGGGCGGCCCCGGATCCGGGCGCATCGACGCCGGACGCGGCGCAGCCGGCCGCCAAGGTCACGAAGCAGATCTTCGTCACGGGCGGTGTCGTCTCGTCGCTCGGCAAGGGCCTGACGGCCGCATCGCTCGGCAACCTGCTCACCGCGCGCGGCCTGCACGTCGTGATGCAGAAGCTCGATCCGTACCTCAACGTCGACCCGGGCACGATGAACCCGTTCCAGCACGGCGAGGTGTTCGTCACCGACGACGGCGCCGAGACCGACCTCGACATCGGCCACTACGAGCGCTTCCTCGACGTGAGCCTCTCGCAGGCGGCGAATGTCACGACGGGGCAGATCTACTCGCGCGTCATCGAGCGCGAGCGCCGCGGCGAGTACCTCGGCGACACCGTGCAGGTCATCCCGCACATCTCCGACGAGATCAAGCGGCGCATGCGGCTGCAGGCCGAGCAGGACCCGCAGCCCGACGTCATCATCACCGAGATCGGCGGCACGGTCGGCGACATCGAGTCGCAGCCGTTCATCGAGTCGGCGCGGCAGCTGCGCCACGAGCTCGGGCGGCAGAACGTCTTCTTCGTGCACGTCTCGCTCGTGCCGTTCCTCGGCGCCTCGGGCGAGCAGAAGACGAAGCCGACCCAGCACTCGGTCGCGACGCTGCGCTCGATCGGCATCCAGCCCGACGCGCTCGTGCTGCGCAGCGACCGGCCCGTGTCGGAGTCGAACCGCAAGAAGATCGCGCTCATGTGCGACGTCGAGGAGGAGGCGGTCGTCAACACCGTCGACCTGCCCTCGATCTACGACATCCCCACGACGCTCTTCGAGCAGCGGCTCGACGCCTACATCATCGGCCAGCTGGGCCTGAGCGCCGGCGAGGTCGACTGGTCGCACTGGCGGCCCGTGCTCGATGCCGTGCACCAGCCGCGGCACGAGGTCACGATCGGCATGGTCGGCAAGTACATCGACCTGCCGGATGCGTACCTGTCGGTGACCGAGGCGGTCAAGGCCGGCGGGTTCGCGAACCAGACGAAGGTGAACCTGCGCTGGATCCCGTCGGATGAGTGCCAGACGCCTGAGGGCGCGGCGGCCGCGCTCGGCGAGCTCGACGGCATCGTCGTGCCCGGCGGCTTCGGCATCCGCGGCATCGAGGGCAAGCTCGGCGCGCTGAAGTTCACGCGCGAGAACGAGATCCCCACGCTCGGCCTGTGCCTGGGCCTGCAGTGCATGGTCATCGAGGCCGCGCGCAACCTCGCCGGCATCGAGGGCGCCTCCTCGACCGAGTTCGACGAGGACACCCCCGCGCCCGTCATCGCGACGATGGCCGAGCAGCAGCAGCACATCCACGGCGGCGACCTGGGCGGCACCATGCGCCTGGGCCTGTACGAGGCGAAGCTCGACGAGGGCTCGCTCGCCGCGAAGCTGTACGGCGACACCGTGTCGTTCGAGCGCCACCGGCACCGCTACGAGGTCAACAACGCCTACCGCGAGCAGATCGGCGCCGCCGGTCTCGCCTTCAGCGGCACGTCGCCCGAGGGCACGCTCGTGGAGTACGTCGAGATGCCCGGCCACCCCTTCTACATCGGCACCCAGGCGCACCCCGAGCTGCGCAGCCGGCCGAACCGGCCGCATCCGCTCTTCCGCGGCCTCGTCGAGGCGGCGCTCGATCGCCAGCGGGCGTCGAAGCTGTTCGACGAGACCGACGACGAGACCGACGACGAGAGCGCTGCGGGCGAGCCTGCCGCGTCCGCCGGGGCGACGACGGCCGACGCCGCGCGGGCATGATCGCCGACGCGCTCGGCCAGCAGCCGGTGCTCGCGCGCGAGCGGCTGCTCGACGGGCGCGTGTGGGATGTGGACGCGCAGGAGTTCGAGCTCGGCGGCGAGCGCATCCGGCGCGAGGTGATCGTGCACCCGGGCGCTGTCGCGGTCGTGGCGCTCAACGACGCTGGCGAGGTCATGCTCGTGCACCAGTACCGGCACCCGGCCGGCGGCACGCTGTGGGAGCTGCCCGCTGGCCTGCTCGACGTGCACGGCGAGGATCCGCTCGAGGCGGCCAAGCGCGAGCTCGCCGAGGAGACCGACCTCGAGGCGCGATCCTGGCAGACGCTCATCGACGTCTCGACGAGCGGCGGCGGGTCGACCGAGATCATCCGCGTCTACCTCGCCACCGACGTGCACGAGCTCGCGGATGCGTTCGAGCGGTTGCACGAGGAGGCGGAGATGGAGCGCCGGTGGGTGCCCGTCGACGAGATCGTCGAAGCGGCGCTCGCGATGCGGCTGCACAACGCGACGCTGCTCTCGGCGATGCTCGCGCTCACGCAGCTGCACGAGCGGAGCGGCGGCGCAGGCGGCGCGAACGATGCCGGCGCGGCGGACGACGCGGGCGCTTCGGACGGCGCGGGTCCCGCGAGCGACGTGCGCGCCGCATCGCCCCGCGTGCACGCCCATCCCGCCGACCTGCCCTTCGACTGGCACCGGCCGCGCCAGCCATGACCCCGCAGCAGGCCGTCGACCGGCTGCTGCGGCAGCTCGCGATCGAGCGCGGCCTGTCGGCGCACACGGTCGCCGCCTACCGCCGCGACCTGACCGGCTACCTCGAGGTGCTCGAGGCGCGAGGCGTGACGGATGCGTCGGCCATCACGGGCGAGGACGTCGCGGCCTTCCGCGGCTCGCTCGCCGACCGCGGGCTCGCGGCCTCCTCGGTCGCGCGCCACATCTCGGCCGTCAAGGCGCTGCACCGCTGGCTCGTCGACGAGCGCGTCGCGACCGAGGACGTCGCCAAGGACCAGCGGCCGCCCAAGCTGCCGCAGCGGCTGCCGAAGGCGATCTCCGTCTCGCAGATGCAGCGGCTGCTCGAGGTGGCCGGTGCGGAGTCGGCACCCGCCGCGGGTGCCGCTGGCGGCGGCGCAGCGCAGGGCGGCGCGGCGAGCGGCGGCGCGACCAGCGACGGCGCCGTCAGCGACGGCGCGGCGATCGACCCTGCGAGGCTCCGTGACCGCGCGCTGCTCGAGCTGCTCTACGCGACCGGCGCCCGCATCTCCGAGCTCATCGCGCTCGACGTCGACGACATCGCCTCGCTCGCCGAGCACGGCCTCATCCGCGTCACCGGCAAGGGCGCGAAGCAGCGGCTCGTGCCGGTCGGCTCCTACGCGCGCGCGGCGACGGATGCGTGGCTCGTGCGCGGCCGGGCGGCGCTCGCTGCGAAGGGGCGCGGCACGCCGGCGCTGCTGCTCGGCGCGCGCGGCGGCCGGCTGAGCCGCCAGGCCGCGTGGGAGATCATCCAGCGCGTCGCCGAGGAGGCGGGCATCGCCGACGTCTCGCCGCACACCTTCCGCCACTCGTTCGCGACGCACCTGCTCGAGGGCGGCGCCGACGTGCGCGTCGTGCAGGAGCTGCTCGGCCACGCCTCGGTCGCCACCACCCAGATCTACACGCACGTCACCGCCGACACCCTGCGCGACATGTACACGACCGCGCATCCCCGCGCCCGCTGAGGCGAACTCCGGCCTCGCCGACGTCGGTGGCC
>DASSWM010000232.1:0-8286 GCA_035704865.1 Agrococcus sp. | reverse complement strand
GGTCTCGAGCGGGACGCCCGCGGCGACCAGCACCCGGATCGCCCGATCGAGCGTCAGGGTCGAGCCGGCGATCGCGCCGCTGCCGGCGAGCCTGGGCAGGCCCTGCTCGACGCGCACGTCGAGCGATCCGATGCGGTAGGCGCCGTCGGGCATGCCGGCGGCCGCCATCGCGTCGGTGATGAGCGCGACGCGGCCGGGCGCGGCCTGCAGCAGCAGCGCCAGCACCTCCGGCGCGACGTGCTCGCCGTCGGCGATCGCCTCGAGCGTGACGCGCTCGTCGGCGAGCGCGACCGGCAGCGGGCCGGGGGAGCGGTGGTGCATCGGCGGCATGCCGTTGCACGCGTGCGTGAGCAGCGTCGCGCCCGCGTCGAACGCCGCGCGAGCGGTCTCTGCGTCGGTGCCCGTGTGGCCGACGGCGACGCGCACGCCCGCATCGACGAAGCGCGCGATCGCGTCGAGCGCGCCGGGCAGCTCTGGCGCGATCGTCACCTGCAGCAGCCGGCCGTCGCCTGCGGCCAGCAGCCGGTCGACCGCGGCGGGGGTCGGCGCCTGCAGCGCGTGCGGGTCGTGCGCGCCGCGGTGGCTGTCCGCCAGGAACGGGCCCTCGAGGTGGATGCCGAGCAGCGCGTCGTCGACCGCGCAGCGCTCGGCGGCGGCCGCGACGCGCGGCACGAGGTCGTCGATCGAGGCGCTCACGAGCGAGACGGCCTGGCGGGTGGTGCCGTGCGCGGCGTGGAAGCCGAGGATCGCGTCCCACTCGGGCTGCGCGTCGTCGAAGGCGGAGCCGACCGCGCCGTGGCAGTGCAGGTCGACGAAGCCGGGCACGAGCGTCGCGCCCCGCAGCTCGAGGTCGGGGCTGCGCGGCGGCGCGCCCTGGCCGACCGCGGTGATGCGCCCGCCCTCGCACCGCACCCACGCATCCGGCATCAGCACGCCCTCGACGAGCGCGCGGTCGGCGGTCAGCAGCAGGCTCGCGTCGGTCACGCTGCCAGCCTACGTCCGCGTCCGGCGCAGACGGCGGGGGCCCGCGCCCGACCCGGAGGATCGAGCACGGGCCCCCGTGCGTCAGCTCAGCAGCCGGTGCGCCACGCGTCGGGGTGCAGCGTCGGCAGGCCGCCGACGTTGAAGACCGCGACCGGCGCGAGCGCCGCGATCTGCTCCTCGACCGAGAGCCGCACGCACGTGTTCACCGCGAGCAGCACCGGTGCGCCCTGGACGCCTGCGACCATCGACGCCGAGAGGGCGTCGGGGAAGTTGCGCCCCGAGGCCACCGCGATCGCCTGGTCGTCGCCGGGCTGGATGAACTGCGAGACCAGCATGGCGTTGGTGGCGTAGCGGTCGGCGCCCGCGAGGCGCGTCACCTCGACGCCCGTGCCGCGGTAGGCGCGCAGCGCCGCGTCCGACACGGAGGGCTCGCCGCCGAGCACGACCGCCGACTCGATGCCGATCGTGGTGAGCGTCGCGATCGTCACGCCGTGGGCGCGCTCCTGCGGCGTCAGCAGCACGGGCACGTCGCCGAGCACCGCTGCCGTGCCGCTGGCCGAGACCGCGTCGGCGAACACCTGGCCGCTCGCGATGAACGCCATGCTCGCCTCGGGGAAGTACCGCTGGGCGATCATCGCGGCCGTCTCGTAGCGGTTCTCGCCCGCGATGCGCTCGACCGTCGCGCCGGGCACGATCGACAGCACCTGCTCGACCACCGCGCTCGAGACCGACGGCGTGCCGCCGAGGATCGTCACGGTCCCCGGCTGCAGCCGCTCGAGCTCGTCCGCCGTGACCGACGGCAGCGTGTCGGCGCGCGTCAGCAGCAGGCTCGCGTCGACGCTCGCGGCTGCCGGGCCGGCGGCCAGCGCATCCGGGAAGAGCTGGCCCGAGGCGAGCAGCACGTCGGTGCCGGGCGCGAACGTCGCGGCCGAGACCTGCGCGTTCGTGTCGTAGCGGTCGACGCCCGCGAAGCTCTCGACGACCGTCTCGGGCGGCGGCGCCGCCTCCCAGTCGATGCCGATCACGACGGCGTCGTGGTCGCTCGCGCGGTACGGGTCGGGCGCGAACAGCGCGTCCTGCGCGTCCTGCTTGAACCGCATCGAGTAGTCGATGATGCTCGGCTCGTCGGCGTTCGCGTGCCATGCGGCGGCGCCGGCGACGAAGGGCAGCATCGCCGCGTCGGCGAGGCCGTAGTCGAGGTAGCCGAGCTGGCCGTCGAAGACGTACGTGTACGCCTCCTCGCCCTGGTGCTCGGCGAGCAGGTCGGTCCAGCCGGCCTCCTCGAGCGTGCGGATCGGGTCCTCGTGGTCGTAGGCGTTCAGGTCGCCGATGATGAGCGAGCCGTCGGCCTCCGCGCCGGTCGGGTTCGTCGCGAGCCAGTCGGCGAGCGCCGCGGCGGCCGCGGTGCGCACGTCGTTGCAGTTGCCCTGCTCCGGCTCACCCGTGTCGCCCTCGCACGCGGAGCCCTTCGACTTCAGGTGGTTGACGGCGACGGTGAGGATGCGGTCGGTCGCGAGGTCGCGGAACGACTGCGCGAGCGCGGGTCGGTTCTTGTCCGTGTCGAAGCGCGGGTCGACGCTCGAGTCGAGCACCGCGTGCGCGCCCTCGGGGGAGACGAGCGCCGGCTGGTAGATGAGCGCCGTCGTGATCTCGTCGGTGCCGATCGTGCCGGTGTCGACGCCTGCCCAGCGCGCGGCGCCTGCCGCCTCGTTGAGCGCCGCCACGAGCGTCTCGAGCGCTGCGCCGTCGTTGTTCTCGATCTCGAGCAGGCCGACGATCGCGGAGTCGAGCTCCTCGATGGCGGCGACGATCTTCGCCTCCTGGCGCTCGAACTCCTCGACGGTCTCGGCGCCGCGGCTGCCGAGGGTCGTGAAGTAGTTCAGCACGTTGAACGAGGCGACCTCGAGCGAGGCGCCCTCGATCGCTGGCGCCGCGGGCCGCTCGTTGACCGCCTGGTAGGTGCCGGCGTCGGTCGGCTGCACCGCCCAGGTGTCGAAGCGCCAGTCGAGCACGCCCGTGATGCCGGTGATGGTGTCGCCGCC
This sequence comes from Agrococcus sp., assembly GCA_035704865.1. GTDB lineage: Bacteria > Actinomycetota > Actinomycetes > Actinomycetales > Microbacteriaceae > Agrococcus. Next base: position 5,260 of record DASSWM010000232.1, on the reverse strand, counting down.
CCGGAACGAGTGCGCGAGCGTGAACTCCTCGAGCGTGGCCGGGTGGATGGCCGGGTCGGGGTTCTGCGACGAGCGGCCGTCGTCGATCGTGATGCGGTTCTCGGCGTTCGCCGCCGCGACGGCAGCGGCCTCGGCCGAGCCCGGGTCGGCGACCGCGGTCGGCTGGTGCTGGCGCTCGGTGCCGACGACGACCTGGCCGAAGCGGCCGTAGTTGAAGTACTCGAGGATCGAGAGCGTCTGCGGCAGGGTCACGAGCATGCTCTCGGTGGCCTCGTGCGAGTCCACCGGCAGCGTGAGCGCGATCGGCTCGGGCGTCGCGGCGTCGCCGCAGTCGACGAACGCGGGGTTCGTGATCTGCGTCATGCCGAAGTGCTCGGCGGCCGTGCCGCTCACGACGAGGACGTCGCCCTCCGCGACCTCGGCGGCGCCGGGTGCGTAGACGAAGATGCCGTCGCTCGTGGCTGCGTCGCCGTCGCCGGCGTCCTGCACGGTGAAGCCGTCGAAGCCGCCGGCCTGCCAGTCGCCCACGACCGTGCCGCGGACCGTGACGGTCTCGCCGTTGACCGGGGTCGCATCGCCCGAGCCCTGCACGGCGCCGATGGCCACGGTGGCCGACTCGCACGTGAGGTCCGCGGGCGGCTCCTCGGCCTCGAAGGCCTCGTTCACCGCACCGGGCGTGTTCCACGCCTCGCCCGCTGCGGGCGTCGCGGTCTGGCCCTCGATGCCGGCCAGGTTGAAGTTGTTGCGCACCCAGTCCGCTGCCGCGTCCGTGTCGGTGCCGTCGGGCACTCGGCTGGCGCCGCCGGGCTGGAAGTCGGAGCCGTCGAAGCCGCCGGCGAGCGCCATCGCGTAGGTGAGGTCGCCCGCGTTGCCTTCGGTCACCGCGATGCCGTCGACGACCGTGAACGCGATCGCGTCGTCGATCGTGCCGTCGTCGTTCGCGTCGATGTCGGTGATCCCATCGACGGGGCCCTGCACGAGCAGCAGCGTCACCGTGCCGTTCTCGATCTCGTTGGCGGCGAGCGAGAGCAGGCCGCGCCCGTCGGCGTCGAGCGCCGGCACGGCCCAGACGCCGTCGACGGCGCCGCGCGATGAGTCGAAATCGCCCTCGATCTCGAGCAGCGAGTGGCCGCTCAGGTCGGTGCCGGGGGCGGCGAGCACTTCGATGTACTCGACGTCCGTGCTTGTCGTATCGGCGGAGAACTCGTTGATGACGGGATGCTCCGCGGCCATGGCCGGGGAGGCGACGATGCCCGTGAGGGCGAGCGCGGCGACCGTCGAGGTGCCGAGCAGGGTGCGTGCGCGCATAGTTCCACTCCATTGGGGTGCTGAGGTGTTCTCGAACCTAGCCCTCTCCGCCCACGGCGCGCGCGAAACCTGAGGTGAACATTGGATGTTCGCGATGACGGATGCGTCGGCCGGGGTCCGTGGGGAAGCGCGCCCGCGCGGGTGGCCGGCCGGTGCGTGCTCGCGGTCGCGGCGAGCCGGGTGCGGCTATCGGAAGATGATGGTGCGCTGCCCGTCGAGCAGCACGCGGTCCTCGGCGAACCACTGCACGGCGCGCGAGAGCGTGCGCGACTCCTCGTCCTGTCCGATCGCGATGAGCTGGGCGGGGGTCTGCGTGTGGTCGACGCGCACGACGTTCTGCTCGATGATCGGCCCCTCGTCGAGGTCGCTCGTGACGAAGTGCGCGGTGGCGCCGATGAGCTTCACGCCGCGCGCGTGCGCCTGCCGGTAGGGGTTCGCGCCCTTGAAGCCGGGCAGGAAGGAGTGGTGGATGTTGATGAGCCTGCCCTCGAGCGCTGCGCACAGCTCGGGGGAGAGGATCTGCATGTAGCGGGCGAGCACCACCAGCTCGATGCCCTCGGCCTCGACCACCTCGAGCACGCGGGCCTCGAACGCGGCCTTCGTGGACGCATCCGTCACCGCCGCATGCTCGAACGGCACGTCGTAGAAGGCGGCGAGCGAGCCGAGGTCGGGGTGGTTGGAGAGCACGAGCGGGATCTCGACCGAGAGCTGCCCGGCCCGCTGGCGGAAGAGCATGTCGTTGAGGCAGTGGGCGGCCTTCGACACGAGCACGAGCGTCTTGAGGGGCCGGCCGACGTCGTCGACCTGCTGCTGCATGCCGTACCGCTCGACCACGGGTGCGAGCTTCGCCTCGAACTCCGCGCGGTCGGCCTCGGCCTCGACCTGCAGGCGCATGAAGAAGCGGCCCGTGTCGGCGGAGGCGAACTGCTGCGACTCGGTGATGTTGCCGCCGCACGCGACGATGGCTCCCGAGATCGCGTGCACGATGCCGGGCCGGTCATCGCACACGAACGACAGGATCCAGTGGTTCGCGCTCACCCGGTCGAGTCTACGAGCCGCCGACGGCCGCCGGATCCCAGCGGGGCGTAGGCTCGACGCTCGTGAGCGAGCAGGCGGCGACCGGCCGAGACCAGGCGGCTCGGCGCTTCCCGATGGCCGCGCTGCTGGTGCTCGCGCTCGCGATCTTCGTCAACATCTCGGTCGAGATGCTGCCGATGGGGCTCGTGCTGCCGATGAGCCGTGACCTGGGCGTCTCCGAGAGCGCGATCGGCCTGCTCGTGTCGGTCTTCGCCTTCACCGTCGTCGCCTCGTCGACCACGCTCATCCGCGTCACGCGCCGGCTGCCGCGGCACGCGCTCGTGATCGGCGTGCTGCTCGTCTTCACCGCCTCGTGCCTCGCGACCGCGATCGTGCCGAGCTACGAGTGGATCGTCGCGATGCGCATCGTCGGCGGCCTCGCGCACGGCGTGTTCTGGACCGTCGTCGGCGCGTACGCCGCCTACCTCGTGCCGCCCGAGCAGCTCGGCCGCGCCGTCGCGATCACGAGCGCGGGCGGCTCGCTCGCCTTCGTGCTCGGCCTGCCGCTGTCGACCCTGCTGGGGCAGGCGGTCGGCTGGCGCTGGGCGTTCGCCGTCTTCGGCGTCGCGTGCCTCGCCGCGGCGCTCGCGGTCTGGAAGCTGCTGCCGCCGGTCGACCACATGAAGGACGTCGCGACGACCGAGACGGGCTCGCTCGCGCTGCCCGTCGACCACCCGCGGGCGTCGATGCGCGGCATGGTCGTCGCGGTCATCTCCACGACGCTCGCGATGACGGGGCAGTACGCGTTCTACACGTTCATCGCGCCGTTCCTCGTGCAGCACGCGCAGCTGCCGGAGGCGTGGCTGAGCCCCGCGCTGCTCGCCTACGGCGTCATGGGCGCGATCGCCGTGCTCATCCTCACGATCTGGCTCGGCGGCCGGCCGCTCGCCGGCGTCGTCGCCTGCATGATCGTCATGCTCGGCACCATGGCTGTGCTCGCGGTCTCGACCGTGCTGCCGCTGACGTTCGCGGCGGTGCTCGTGTGGGGGCTCGCGATGGGCGCGCTGCCGCCGCTGCTGCAGACCCGGCTGCTCGAGGCGGCGCCCGACCGGCTGCTGCAGCCGGCCATGGCCTGGTACACGACCGGCTTCAACACCGGCATCGGCGGCGGAGCGCTGCTGGGCGCGATCGCGTTCGACACATGGGGGCCGGGCTCGCTGCCGTGGGTGCTGTTCACGGCCGTCGGCGTGAGCCTCGTGCTCATCGCGCTCAGCCGGGTGCGCCGGCCCGCGGCCGCCTGAGCCGTCAGGCGCTCGGCCGCGTGGCGCCGGCTACGCGACCTCCGGCCGCTTCTGCCGGAACATGCGCGCCGGTCGGTCGTCGCCGTCCCACACCTGCGCGATGCCCCACGCGACCGCGGCGATCGGCACCGAGAGCACCGCGCCGATGATCCCGCCGAGCACCGTGCCGACGGTGAGGGCGATGAGGATCACGAGGGCGTGCAGGTTGAGCGAGCGCCCCATGACCACCGGCTGCAGGAAGTTGCCCTCGAGCTGGTTGACGACGATCACGGCGCCCAGCACGATCACGGCCGAGAGCAGGTCGTTGGCGACGAGCGCGACGAGGGTCGCGAGCGCGCCCGCCACGGTCGCGCCGACCAGCGGGATGAACGCGAGCAGGAACACGAGCACGGCGAGCGGCAGGGCGAGCGGCACCTGCAGGATCCAGAGCACGAGGCCGATGCCCACGGCGTCCACGAGCGCGATCGTGGCCGTGCCGCGCACGTAGCCGCCGAGCGTCTCGACGGTCCTGCCGCCGATGCGCTCGGCGCGCTCGTAGCGCTCGCCCTCGAACGGGCGCAGCAGGAACTCCCAGATGCGCGGGCCGTCCTTGAGGAAGAAGAACAGCACGACCACCATGAGCACGAGCCCCGTGACGAAGTTCGCGGCGGCGCTCACGCCCGCGAGCGCGCCCGAGCCGAACTGCGCGCTCGTGAGGAAGTCGATCACGGCGTCGCGCGCATCGGTGATCTGCGCATCCGTGGGCGCGAACGGCAGCGTCGAGATCCACTCGATCACCCGGTCGAAGCCCTCGGTCGCCTGGCCGATGAGCTCGTCGAGCTGGTCGCGCACGGCGTTGACGATGAGCCACACGACGCCGCCGAGCGCAGCGACGATCGCGAGCAGCGCGGCGATGGTCGCGAGCACCGACGGCACGCCCCGTCGGCGCATCCATCGCATGACGGGCGCGAACGCCGAGGCGAAGATGAGCGCGAGCACGACGGGGATGATGACGAGGGTGAGCTGCGTCATGGCGTAGATCGCGCCGGCGACGACCGTCACCACGAGGATGATCTGGAGCGCGCGCGTCGCGAGCCGGCCGAAGGAGTCGGCCCACAGCGACCACGGCGCCTGCACCGGCCGCTGCGCGACCTCGGTCGTCTGCTTGCGTGCGAACAGGCCCATCGTCCCCCCTCGGGTGCGTCGCACCACGGTAGCGAGCGCAGCCTGGGTGCTCGCAGGGCCTCAGGTGGCCGAGACCGCCGCCGGCACCGCGCCGCGCAGCGCGTCGCGCACCGCCGCGATCGCCGGCGAGCCGCTCGACGCCTCGCGAGCGGCCGTGAAGACCTCGCGGCGCGGGGCGCCCGGCAGGGGCAGGGCGCGGAAGCGCACGTGCGTGCCGACCCACGTGAGGTCGTTCATGATGCCGACCGCGTGGCCGGTCTCGATCAGCCGCATCTGCGCCTGCAGGTCGGCGGTCGCGAAGCGCACGTCGGGCTCGAAACCGGCGAGGCGGCACTGCTGCTCGGCGAAGTGGCGGCTGGCGGCGCCCTGCGGCTCCAGCACCCATGGGCGGGCCGCCGCATCGGTCAGCGACTCGATGGGGCTCTCCGGCGGCACCGCGAGCTGCAGCGCATCCGTCATGAGCACCTCGC
>DASSWM010000231.1:0-13635 GCA_035704865.1 Agrococcus sp. | reverse complement strand
CGGGGTCCGCACAGCGCCGAAGATGGCGTCGATGATCTGCTCGCTCGTCACGCCGTCCGCCTCGGCCTCGTAGCCGAGGATGAGGCGGTGGCGCAGCACCGCGTGCCGCAGGTCCTTGACGTCCTCCGGGATCACCCAGTCGCGGCCCTGCACGAGCGCGAGCGCGCGGGAGGCCTGCGCGAACGAGAGCGAGCCGCGGGGGCTCGCGCCGTACTCGATGTAGCCGGCGAGCTGCGCGCCGATGTAGTCCTCCGCGTGCCGCGTCACGTACATGAGCTGCACGACGTAGTTCGTGATCGCCTGGTCGACGTAGACGCGCTTCACGAGCTGCTGCAGGAACCGCACGTCGTCGAGCGACGCGACGGGCGCGTCGTGCGCGTCGTCGAACACGCCGGCCTCGGCGCGCCGCACGATCTCGGCCTCCTCGGTCGGCGACGGGTAGGTGAGGATCTCCTTGAGCAGGAAGCGGTCGAGCTGCGCCTCGGGCAGCGTGTAGGTGCCCTCCTGCTCGATCGGGTTCTGCGTCGCGAGCACGAGGAACGGCGCCGGCAGCGGGAACGTCTCGCCGCCGATCGACGTCTGCCGCTCCTGCATCGCCTCGAGCATCGCCGACTGCGTCTTGGCGCTCGAGCGGTTGATCTCGTCGAGCAGCACGAAGTTCGCGTGCACCGGCCCCAGCTGCGTGTGGAAGTCGCCCGAGTGCTGGTCGTAGATCTGCGTGCCGACGATGTCGCTCGGCAGCAGGTCGGGCGTGCACTGGATGCGGTGGAACGACGCCGACACCGAGCGCGCGAGCGTCGCGGCGGCGGTCGTCTTCGCCAGGCCCGGCACCGACTCCATGAGCACGTGGCCGCCCGTGAGCAGCGCGACGAGCAGCGAGCGCAGCAGCTGGTGCTGGCCCACGACCGTCGACTGGAACGACTGCTCGATCGAGCGGATGATGCGCTTGGCGCGCTCCAGCTCCTCCGGCGTGATGGGGTCCCTTCCGGGGACGGCTTGGGTCACGCTCGCTCCTTGCGCTCGATGCCGCGGGCGCGGCTGGTCTGACGGGCTCTCGCCCGGTCACGGTATCTGCTCAGCTCAGCAACTCGCTGGAGGTCGGGTGAGCGGATGCGATGCGTCGCGCATGCGCTCGGCGTCCGCGGGCGGTCAGGCGGGCTGCGTCTCCCGCCGGCGGGTCGCGAGCACGACCGCGATCGCGACCGCGGCGATGAGCGGCAGCATCGCCAGGTTCAGCCCGCTGTAGCCGACGGCGCCGAGGATGGGGCCCGCCGCGGCACCCGCCGCGGCGGCGCACAGCCCCATGATGAGATCCGACCTGCCCTGCAGCGCCGGGCGCAGCGGCCGCTCGACCGCGGCGGCGACGAGCGTCGAGCCCGCGACGGTGGCCGCGCTCCAGCCCAGGCCCAGCAGCGCCAGCCCGACGGGCGCGAGCCCGGGCGGCAGCGCGAGGTTCGCGACGATGGCCAGCAGCAGGATGCCGGCGCCCATGAGCACGGTCGCTCGCGCGCCGACGCGGTCGGTGAACCAGCCGAAGACGGGCGAGAGCGCGTACATGCCCGCCGTGTGCGCGCTCATCGTGAAGCCGATCACGCCCAGGTGCTGCCCCGCGTGGTCGAGGTGCACGGGCGTGAGCGCCATCACGCCGACCATCGTCGAGTGGGCGGCCGCGACCGTGATGACCGCGGCGAGGGCGCGCGGATGCGCCCGCAGCCGCAGGCGCGGCACCTCGGTCTGCGCGGGAACGCCGACGCGGCTCTCGAGCAGCGGATCGGGGCGCAGCAGGATCCACAGCACGGCTGCCGTGATGGCCATCGCGACGGCGGAGATGACGTAGGCGCCCACGAGGTGCGGCAGTCCGAAGGCGAGCCCGAGCGCATCGCCGGGGCCGATGAGGTTCGGGCCGATGACGACGCCGACCGTCGTCATCCACACGACGAGCGACAGGTCGCGGCCGCGGTGGCGGGGCGTCGAGAGGTCGGTCGCGGCGAAGCGCGACTGCAGGTTCACCGCCATCGCACCGCCGAGCACGAAGAAGCCAGGCAGCACGATCCAGGGCGAGCCGAGCGCGCCGCCGACCGCGAGCAGCACGGCGCCGGCGAGCGCGAGCAGCGTGCCGGTCGTCAGCGCGATGCGGCGGCCGCGGCGGTGCGCCAGCCGCGCGAGCGGCACGGCGAGCGCGGCGCCGCCGAGCGTCAGCAGCGTGGCGGCGAGCCCGGCGAGCTCCGGTCGGCCGGTGACCTGCTCGACCAGCAGCGAGCCGACGCCGAGCGCGACGCCGTTGGAGAGCCCGCCGAGCGCCTGCGCGAGCGAGAGGACGACGAGGGTTCGCCGCTGTGCGGGATGCGGCTCGGCCGCGTCCGTTCGGGTCGCCTCGCCCGGCGTGCTCATCCGGCTGTGACGACCTCGGCCTCGCCCGCGGGCAGGCCCTGCTCGTCGGCGAGGCGGCGCGCCTCCTCGATGAGGGTCGCGACGATCTCCTCCTCGGGCACCGTCTTGATGACCTCGCCCTTGATGAAGATCTGCCCCTTGCCGTTGCCCGAGGCGACCCCGAGGTCGGCCTCGCGCGCCTCGCCCGGACCGTTGACGACGCATCCCATGACCGCGACCCGCAGCGGCACCTGCACGTCCTTGAGGCCCTCGGTCACCGCATCCGCCAGCGTGTACACGTCGACCTGCGCGCGGCCGCACGACGGGCAGGAGACGATCTCGAGCTTGCGCTCGCGCAGGTTGAGCGACTGCAGGATCTGCATGCCCACCTTGATCTCCTCGACGGGCGGCGCCGAGAGCGAGACGCGGATGGTGTCGCCGATGCCCTCGGCGAGCAGGATGCCGAAGGCCGTCGCCGACTTGATCGTGCCCTGGAAGGCGGGGCCCGCCTCGGTGACGCCGAGGTGCAGCGGCCAGTCGCCGCGCTCGGCGAGCATGCGGTAGGTCTTCACCATCACGACCGGGTCGTTGTGCTTGACGGAGATCTTGAAGTCGTGGAAGTCGTGCTCCTCGAACAGGCTCGCCTCCCACACGGCCGACTCGACGAGCGCCTCGGGCGTCGCCTTGCCGTACTTCTGCAGCAGGCGCGGGTCGAGGCTGCCGGCGTTGACGCCGATGCGCAGGCTCGTGCCTGCGTCCTTCGCGGCCTTCGCGATCTCGCCGACCTTGTCGTCGAACTTGCGGATGTTGCCGGGGTTGACGCGCACGGCGGCGCAGCCGGCGTCGATCGCCTGGAAGACGTACTTCGGCTGGAAGTGGATGTCGGCGATCACCGGGATCTGGCTCTTCTTCGCGATGATGTGCAGCACATCCGCGTCGTCCTGGCTCGGCACCGCGACGCGCACGATGTCGCACCCCGTGGCGGTGAGCTCGGCGATCTGCTGCAGGGTCGCGTTGATGTCGGTCGTCTTCGTCGTGGTCATCGACTGCACCGAGACGGGGGCGTCGCCGCCGACGAGCACCTTGCCGACCTTGATCTGCCTGCTCTTGCGACGCGGCGCGAGCGTGAGCGGCTCGGGCTTGCCGAGGTTGATGGCTGCCATGGCTCCAGCCTACGCGCCGCGGCGATGAGGCCGGGGCCGGGCTGGCAGGATCGTCGGGTGATCACCGCAGCGGCAGACGGCTCCTCCCTCGGCAACCCCGGCCCCACCGGCTGGGGCTGGTACATCGACGACGAGCGCTGGGCCGCGGGCGGGCAGCGGCTGGGCACGAACAACATCGGCGAGCTCAAGGCCGTCGTCGACCTGCTGCAGCAGACCGACGGCGTCGACGAGCTGCTCATCCTGTGCGACAGCCAGTACGTCATCAAGGCGATCACGCAGTGGATGCCGGGCTGGAAGCGCAAGGGCTGGAAGAAGGCCGACGGCAAGCCGGTCATGAACCGCGAGCTCATGCAGGAGCTCGACGAGCTGATGACCGCGCGCAAGGCTGCGGGCGGCGTCGTGCGGTTCGAGTGGGTGCGCGGCCACGCGGGCCACCCGCTGAACGAGGCGGCCGACCGGCTCGCGAACGGCGCGGCCGCCGCCTACCAGCGCGGCAAGGTGCCGGATGCGGGACCCGGGTTCGGCGGGGTCACGGGCGCGGGTGCGCCCAGCGCGAGCACCGCGGCGCAGCCGGTCGAGGAGCGTCCAACCTCCCTCTCGCCGGTCGAGGAGCGCCCGGGCGCAGCCCAGACGCGTCTCGAGACCACGTCCGCTCCCGAACCGGCCCCCGCATCCGCCCCCGACCTCTTCGACGGCCTCGACTTCCTCGTCGACGAGCCCGCCGAGGCGGAGGTCGTACGGCTCGAGCGCGAGCTGCTCACCGACGCGGTGCGCGCCGACCCGGCCACGGTCGCCGCGCTGCTGCACCCCGAGTGGGAGGAGATCGGCGCGTCCGGCCGGCGCTGGAGCCGCGACGAGCTGCTCGCCGAGATCGCTCCGCTGCCCTCCCCCGTCGAGCTCGAGCTGCTCGCGACGCACGAGCTCTCCCCCGACACGCTGCTCATCCTCTGGCGCTCGGTCGGCGACGAGCCGGCCCTGCGCAGCTCGCTGTGGGTGCGCGTCGGCGGCCGCTGGCGCCAGCGCTTCCATCAGGGCACGCGCGAGGCCTGAGCGCCGCGCGCTGACGGGTCCGTGCTGGGGCCGGCCCTGGCGAGCCATCGCCCGGCACCCGGCGTCGTCGCGGATGCCGGAGGATGGCGCGGCATGCGGCCATGTCATGAGATGAGGACGCATGGCGACGAGGCGGCAATCCGTCCTCGAGCCGTGACGGATCGCGAATCCATCCTCGATCCGTGACCTGGGTGCGGCCGCGAGCGGGCGTCAGCCGCCGAAGATGCTGATCGGCTTGACGATGTCGGCGTAGATGAGCAGCGCGCTCATGATGCCGAGCACGGCGGTGACGGCGAGCGTGAGCGGCACCCACTTCGCGGTGTCGAGCGGGGCCGCGACCCGACCGCGCATGCGCGCCCAGCCGCGACGCACCGCATCCACCACCGCGCCCAGGATGTGACCGCCGTCGAGCGGCATGAGCGGGATGAGGTTGAACACGAACAGCGCGACGTTGAGGCTCGCGAGCAGCTGCACCATGGCGCTCACGCGCTCGAGGATGGGGATCTGGTCGAGCGCCGCGATCTCGCCCGCCATGCGGCCGACGCCGACGACCGACATGGGGCCGTTGGGGTCGCGCTCCTCGGTGCCGAACGCGGCCTCCGCGACGTCGACGAGCCGCTGCGGCAGGTTGATGATGAGCTCGCCCACGCGCATGACGTTGTCCGCCACGGCCGGCAGCACGGCGGTGACGGGCTGCTGCTCGACGGCGTACTGCGGGCCGACGCCGACGAAGCCGATCGTCTCGGTGACGGGCTCGCCGCCCGACTCGACGATCTGGCCCGTGTCGTCGAAGATGTAGCGCTCGCTCGCGAGCGGCTCGACCTGCAGCGTCAGCTCCTCGCCGCCGCGCTCGACGACGAACGGCACGCGCTCGCCGGCGAGGTCGCGGATCGCGCCCTGGATGTCGCCCCAGCCGTCGATCGGCTGGCCGTCGATCGCGACGATGCGGTCGCCCGGCTGGATGCCGGCCTCGGCGGCGGGCGCGAGCGGGTCGCCGGGCTCGCACTCGGCGCGCTCCTCCGAGGCGGCGATGACGCACTCGGAGACGCTCGCGACCGTCGTCGAGGGCACGGCGATGCCGAAGCCGACGAGCACGACGGCGTAGAGCACGGTCGCGAGCACGAGGTTCATGATCGGCCCGCCGAGCATGATGACGATGCGCTTCCAGGTCGCGAGGCGCCAGAACGACCGCTCCTCCTCGCCCGCGTGGATGGTGTCGGCGCTCGAGTCCCGCGCATCCTGCACGAGCGTGTCGAGGAAGCCCGTGGACGCATCCCTCGACTCCCCGCCGGGCTTCAGCGGCGGGAACATGCCCGACATGGAGATGTAGCCGCCGAGCGGGATCCACTTCATGCCGTACTCGGTCTCGCCCTTGCGGAACGAGAAGATCGTCGGGCCGAAGCCGATCATCCACTGGCCGACGCGCACGCCGAAGAGCTTCGCGGGCCACAGGTGCCCGAGCTCGTGCAGGCCGATCGAGACGGCCAGGCCGACGACGACGACGAGCACGCCCAGGATGTAGAGGAGGACGGCTTCCATCAGCGAGCAAGCGTAGTGGCCGCTGCTATCGGCCGCCCCAGCGGCACCCCTGGCGCGACAGGGGGTCGCCACAGCATGGCCGCCTAGCCTTGCAGCCATGCCGCAGCGACCGACGACCGCCGTCGCCGAGCGCGTGCCGGCTTCCAGGCTCGACGCCCGCGCGATCCTGCTGGGCGTCGTGGGCGTGCTGCTCGTCGTGCTGCTCGCGTGGATCGTCACGCGCCCCGCGCCCGACCCCGTGACGCAGACGGCGCGCGTCGAGGGCGACCTGCCGCGCTCGGCCGCCGGCTGGAGCGGCGAGCAGCTCGCGAACGCCGCCATCGTCATGCAGGCCGGCCGCGACCTGGGGCTGACGGAGCGCGACGTGCGCATCGGCGTCATGACCGCGATGGGCGAGTCGAGCCTGCGCGTCGTCGACCACGGCGACGAGGCCGGCCCCGACTCGCGCGGGCTCTTCCAGCAGCGCACCGGCTGGGGCGCCTACGAGGTGCGCATGGATGCGTACGGCTCGGCCGTGCTCTTCTACCGGGCGCTCGCCAGGATCGACGGCCGCGACGGGCTCGCCCCCACGCGCGTCGCGCACGCGGTGCAGATCAACCGCGACCCGGACCACTACGCGCGGTGGTGGGACGACGCGGGCGCGGTGGTCGCGGCGATCGACCGCGCGGGCGTCGAGGTGGTGGTCGAACCGCGATGACCGCGCGGATCCCTGGTGAGCGCATCTCGACACGGCCCTTCGGGCCTCATCGATGACCGTGGGCTGGGGTCCGAGGCCCGCAGTCAGCGGTTGACGCCGGCGATCTCGTCGGCGGCGCGGCGCGCCCAGCGCTCGGCGGCGAGCACGCGCTCGAGCGTCAGCTCGCCCGGCTCGTGCTGCTCGAGCACGCGCTCGACCGTCGGGATGATGTCGAGGAAGCCGATCTCGCCCAGGTGGAACGCCCGCACCGCCTGCTCGTTCGCGGCGTTGAACACCGCGGGCGCGGTCGATCCGGCCCGGCCGACGCGCTTCGCGAGCGCCACCGCCGGGAAGGCCTCCTCGTCGAGCGGCTCGAACGTCCACGCGGATGCCGTGGTCCAGTCGAGCGGGGCGCCGACGCCGGGCACGCGGTGCGGCCAGTCGAGCCCGAGCGAGAGCGGCAGCCGCATGTCGGGCGGCGACGCCTGCACGATCGTCGACCCGTCGACGAACTCGACCATCGAGTGCACGATCGACTGCGGGTGCACCGTCACCTCGATGCGCTCGAGCGGCACGTCGAACAGCAGGTGCGCCTCGATCACCTCGAGCCCCTTGTTCACCATGGTCGCAGAGTTGGTCGTGACCATCGGGCCCATGTCCCACGTGGGGTGGGCCAACGCATCCGCCGGTGACACAGCCGCCATGCGCTGCCGGCTCCAGCCCCGGAACGGGCCACCGGATGCGGTGAGCACGAGCCGTCGGACCTCGCCGTGGTCGCCGGAGCGCAGGCACTGCGCGATGGCCGAGTGCTCGGAGTCGACCGGCACGATCTGGCCGGGCTGCGCCCGATCCATGACGAGGTCGCCGCCGGCGATGAGCGACTCCTTGTTCGCGAGCGCCAGCGTGCGGCCGGCGTCGAGCGCGGCGAGCGTGGGCGCGAGGCCGACGGAGCCCGTGATGCCGTTGACGACGACGTCGCAGTCGACCGACTCGATCATCGTGACGGCCGCGTCGGCGCCGAGCGCGGCCTCGCCGCCGAACTCGGCCTGCTGCGCGTCGAGCCCCGCCTGGTCGCGACCGGCGATGAGGCCGACGACCTCGAAGCGCTCGCGGTTGGCGCGGATGACGTCGAGCGTCTGCGTGCCGACCGAGCCCGTGGAGCCGAGGATGATGACGCGGCGGCGCATCAGGAGGATCCGCCCTGCGCGACGACCTCGCCGTCGACGACGATCGTCGGCTCGTGCAGCACCGGGAAGTTGACGGACGAGGCGATGAAGCAGTCCTTGGCCGCCTGCCCATGGGCGTCCAGCGCATCCTGCGCCCGCGACGCATCCGTGATCGTCACGACCGGGTGCAGCACGGCCTGCGTGAAGCGCCCGCCCGTGCCCGCGGTCTCCATCGTGCCCGTCGCGGCGTCGCGGTAGGCGGTGACGACGATGCCGCGGCTGGCTGCCTGGTGCAGGTAGCTGAGCATGTGGCACTGGGTGAGCGAGACCAGGAGCAGCTGCTCGGGGTTGTGCCGGGCGCGATCGCCGCGGAAGGTCTTGTCGGCCGAGCCGAGGATGTCGGGCAGCCCCTCGATGCGCGCGACGTGGTCGCGCGAGTAGGAGCGGTAGGTGGTGGTGCCTGTCTCGCCCGCTCCGGTCCACTCGACCTCGACGGCGTAGGCGTGCTGCATGGGCATGGGGCAAGCCTAGGACGCCCGCTTCGGCAGGGTTCCGAATCGCGCGCTCGGCTTCGGCGGCTCGCCAGCCCCAGCGGCCTGTCGGGAACATGGCGCCCGGCGTAGGATTCGAGCATGACCGACATCGCCGCCCCTGCCCTCGACCGTGCCATCGTGACGGAGATCCCCGGCCCGAACAGCCGCGCGCTGCTCGAGCGCAAGACGCAGGCGGTGCCGCCGGCGATCCCCCACCAGCTGCCGGTGTTCATCGCCGAGGCGCACGACGCCATCATCACCGACGTGGACGGCAACCGCTTCATCGACCTGGGCTGCGGCATCGGCGTCACGACCGTCGGCCACACGAACGACGCGGTCGTCGAGGCCGTGCGCGAGCAGGTGGGCAAGCTCACCCACTCGCTCTTCGGCACGACCCCGTACGAGCCGTACGTGCGCGTCGCCGAGTACCTCGCGAAGCACACGCCCGGCGACCACCACAAGAAGTCGTTCTTCGTGAACTCCGGCTCGGAGGCGGTCGAGAACGGCGTCAAGATCGCGCGCAAGCACACGGGCCGCCGCGCCGTCGCGGTGGTCGAGCACGGCTACCACGGCCGCACGAACCTGACGATGACGATGAACTACAAGCCGGCGCCCTACGCGACCGGCATGGGGCCGCTCGCCTCCGACATCTTCCACGCGCCCGGCTCCTACCCGCTGCAGGACGGCCTGAGCGGTGCCGAGGCCGCCGAGCGCACCCAGTACTACCTCGAGAAGCACGTGGGCGTGAGCGACCTCTCGTGCCTCGTGATCGAGCCCATCCAGGGCGAGGGCGGCTTCATCGTGCCCGCCGACGGCTACCTGCCGGCGATGCAGGAGTGGTGCACCGCGAACGGCGTCATCATGATCGCCGACGAGGTGCAGTCGGGCATCTGCCGCACGGGCCGCACGTTCGCCTCCGAGCACTTCGGCTGGGTGCCCGACATGGTGCTCTCGGCCAAGGGCATCGCGGGCGGCCTGCCGCTCGCGGGCGTCACGGGCCGCGCCGAGATCATGGACTCCGTGCACGTCGGCGGCATCGGCGGCACCTTCGGCGGCAACCCCGTCTCGTGCGCCGCGGCGGTCGCCGTCTTCGAGCAGATCGAGGCGAACGACCTGAACGGCGAGGCCGAGCGCATCGAGCGTGTGCTGCGCCCGCTGCTCGACGCGCTCGCCGAGCAGCACCCCGAGATCATCGAGGTGCGCGGCAAGGGCGCGATGCTCGCGATCGAGTTCATCGACCCGGCGACGGGCGCCCCGATCCCGACCGCGCCGATCTCGCAGGCCGCGGGCCTCGAGGGCGTGCTGGTGCTGACGGCCGGCACCGACTACAACGTGCTGCGCTTCCTGCCGAGCCTGGCGATCACGGACGACCAGCTGCGCGACGCGATCGAGGTCATCGGCCGCGCCATCGCGTCGACGAAGACCGCAGCCTGATGCTGATCGGGGTCCCGCGCGAGGTCAAGACGGATGAGGCGCGGGTCGCTCTGACGGCGACGGGCGCGACCGAGCTCGTCGCGCACGGCCACGAGGTGCTGGTCGAGACGGGCGCGGGCGCCGGCAGCGGCATCCCCGACGAGGCGTACGAGGCCGCGGGCGCGCGCATCGTCGCGTCGGCGGCCGATGCGTGGTCGGCCGAGCTCGTGCTGAAGGTCAAGGAGCCGATCGCGGCCGAGCTCGACCTGCTGCGCGACGACCTGACGCTGTTCGCCTACCTGCACCTGGCGGCGGCGCCCGAGCTCGCGCAGGCGCTCATCGAGCGCGGCACGACCGCGATCGCGTACGAGACGGTGCGTGCCCCCGACGGCTCGCTGCCGATGCTCGCGCCCATGAGCGAGGTCGCCGGCCGCCTCTCGGTCACGCAGGGCGCCTCGTTCCTCACCGCTCCCGCGGGCGGCGCGGGGCTGCTGCTCGGCGGCGTGCCCGGCACGCGCGCGGGCCACACGGTCGTGCTGGGCGGCGGCGTCGCCGGCACGGCGGCGGTCGAGATGGCCGTCGGCCTGGGCTCGCGCGTGACGGTGCTCGACGTGTCGCTGCCGCGGCTGCGCCAGTTCGACACCATCTACGGCGGCCGCGTGCAGACGCTGCACTCGAACCGCGTGACCGTCGAGCAGGCGGTCGCCGACGCCGACCTCGTGATCGGCTCGGTGCTCATCCCGGGTGCGAAGGCGCCGAAGCTCGTGACGAACGAGACGGTCGCGGGCATGCGGCCCGGTTCGGTGCTCGTCGACATCGCGATCGACCAGGGCGGCTGCTTCGCCGACTCGCGGCCGACGACGCATCGCGAGCCGACGTTCCGCGTGCACGACACCGTGTTCGCGTGCGTCACGAACCTGCCGGGAGCCGTGCCGCGCACGTCGACCGAGGCGCTCACGAACGCGACCCTGCACGCGACGATGCGGCTCGCCGACCTGGGCTGGCGCGACGCGCTGCGGGCGGATGCGGGACTCGCGGCGGGCCTGAACACGACCGGCGGGCAGGTGGCCAACGCCGCCGTCGCGACGGCGCTCGAGACTCAGGCGACACCGCTCGAGTCGCTGCTCGCGTAGCGGAGCCGCTCGAAGCGCCCGTCCTGGAGCACCCAGGCGGGCGCTGCGCGCATCGGCGGGGGCGGTGGCGCGTGCCGCAGCAGCTGCCGCAGCTGCCGCTCATCGACGCCCAGCACGACGACGGGCCGATCGGCGCGCAGCCGGTCGAGCTCGCCCCACGCACCCTCCCACTCGGCGACGGCACCCACGATGAGCGGCGCGGCCTGATCCTGCCCCGGGCGCGCGGTCTCCGACCGCGCGAGCACCGGCGGCAGCTGCGCGCCAGGACCGAGCACGACGGCGACGGGGCCGCTCGGCAGCGCGACGGAGCGCGGCTCGCGGCGCGCCGCGCGCGACTCGGGCAGCGCGAGCTGGATGCGCTCGTCGTGCAGCCAGCCCGCGCCGGGCGGCAGCGTGCTGTCGTGCAGCTGCCCGGCGCCGCCCGCGACGATGTGCTCCTGCCTGCTCGCGATGCGCAGCAGGATGCGCACCTCGGCGAGCGGCGCGAGCTGCCCCATGGCGGTCGAGACGCGGCGAGCGGTGAGCGCGACGGGCGCGCCCTCCCGCATGCGGGGCGCGAGCGCCTGCGCGAGCATCGACTGCTGGTCGTCGGCGAGCCGCGCCAGTAGCAGGTCGAGGTCGTCGACCACGAGCGCGCCCGGCTCGTGGAGCGCGTCCCACAGGGCGTCCTCCCGATCGATCACCGTCGTGCCGAGCTGTGCCGCGACGAGGTCGGCGAGGCCCGTGCGCCCGCTCGCGGCGCCGCCCACGGCCAGCAGCGGTCCGTCCGCCTCCGGCTTCCACACGACCGGCGCCACGAGCTGCTCGGCCGGCCGGTCGACGAACCCGAGCCGGATGCCGCGGCCGACTCGATCGACATCCCGGCCGGCGTCCCGGTCGGCATCCCGGCTGGCGCCCCGACCGGCATCCCCGCCGGCATCGACCGCCGCGAGCGCCAGCGACGCGGGCAGCGGCTCCCGCCACGGCCGCGGCATGCGCGGCTGCCCCGACGCGGCCTCGACGAGCGCCGCGAGGTGCGCGGGGCTCGCGAGCGCCGCCTGCGCCATGCGGGTCGCTCCGCCGCTCACGCGCACGACGCAGCGGCCGCGCGCCCCGAGCGGGATCGCCGCCGCCTCGGGGCCGCCCGTCACGGCGACCGCGTCGTGCTCGTCGGTGACGCGCAGCGAGATGCGGATGCCGCAGTTGGCCAGCAGCGAGTCGCGCACGGCCTCGGCCGGCCGCTGCGTGCACAGCACGAGGTGCACGCCGAGCGACCTGCCGCGCGCGGCGAGGTCGACGAACAGCCGATGCAGGTCGGGCAGCTCTGCGAGCATGGCCGCGAACTCGTCGACGACGATCACGAGCCGGGCGATGCCGCTCGCCTCCTCGATCGAGCGTGCGCCCTGCTCGGCGAGCAGCCGCTCGCGGCGGCGCAGCTCGGCGCGCAGGCTCTCGATCGCGCGGCGCGCGCCCGCCTCGTCGAGATCGGTCATGACGCCGACGCAGTGGGCGAGGCCGTGCAGCGGCGCGAAGGAGGCGCCGCCCTTGAAGTCGACGAGCAGGAACGAGACCTCCGCCGTCGAGCGGCCGGCAGCCATCGCCGCAACCCACGCGATGAGCAGCTCGCTCTTGCCCGAGCCGGTCGTGCCGCCGACGACCGCATGCGGGCCGTCGCGCACGAGATCGAGCTCGATGGGGTCCGCGCCGGCGAGGAACACCGCGGCGAGGCCGCCCTCCGCGACCGGCAGCCCCTCGAGCTCGACGTGCGCCGGCAGCGCGCCCTCCCGCCGGATGCCGGCGTGCGCGGCGGCGCCGGCGAGCGTCTCGACCGCTGCGAGCGCCTCGCGCTCGGAGAGCGCCGCCGGCGCGCACGTGCGCTCCCCCGTGCGCGCGGCATCGAGCGCCGCGTGCACGACGATCCGGCACTCGCGCGGCAGCTGCGCGGCGTGCTGCGCCACCGCGACCGTCACCTCCACCCCGTCGCCCACGAGGCGCACGGCCGAGCCGGGCTCACGGTGCAACGGGTGCGGCAGCGCCTCGAGCCAGTCCCAGGCCGGGTCGTCGGGGACGATCGCCTCCGCGGCATCCGGAGGCACCGCATCCGCAGCCTGCACGACGGCGGAGCGCGCGAGGGCGAGCGCGATGCGCGGCGGGCCGACGATGCCGAGCCCAGAGCGGGCGTCGACGACCACGGGGCCGTCGAGCACGGCGGCCGCGGAGCGCAGCCGCGCCGCATCCTCGGCAGCGCCGAGCCGCCGCACGGCGGGATCGGTCGCGGGCACGGCGCCCTCGACGACGATGCCCGAGGGCAGCGGCCCGATGCCGAGCACGACCGGCACGGGCGCGTCGGGCTCGCGGCGCCAGCGGTGCGGGTCGTGCGGCGGGCGCGCGGCGACCGCTCGCGGGCCGGGGTGGGCGGCGTCGAGCTTGGCGCGGCGCTCGGCGACGGAGGCGTCGATGCGAGCGGCCGTCTCGTCGAGCTCCGCGCGCCAGCGCTCGGCCTCGCGCTTGCGCCGCTTGCGGCGGGTGCGCCGGCCGTCGCCGAGGCTCGCCACCGCGATGACGGGCCCGAGCAGCGCGAAGATGAGCACCGTCGGCGTCTGCAGCAGCAGC
>DASSWM010000230.1:0-7671 GCA_035704865.1 Agrococcus sp. | reverse complement strand
GCCGAAGAGGCCGCACGGGCACGGGTTCGCGGCCAGCAGCAGCTGGAACCGCGCGGGGAAGGTGGCGGCGCCGACGGCGCGGTGCACGGTGATCGTGCCGGACTCGAGCGGCTGCCGCAGCATGTCGAGCACGGTGCGCGGGAACTCGGGCGCCTCGTCCATGAAGAGCACGCCGTGGGTCGCGCGCGCCGCCGCGCCCGGCCGGATGGCGCTCGAGCCGCCGCCGATGAGCGCGACGGCGGTCGCGGAGTGGTGCGGCTGCTCGAAGGGCGGCACGAGATCGAGCGCCGGCGGCACGGGCTCGCCCGAGAGCGAGCGGAGCGATGCGACGTCGAGCGCCTCGCGCTGCGTGAGCGGCGGCAGGATGCCGGGCAGCCGCATCGCGAGCATCGACTTCCCCGCGCCGGGCGGCCCGACCATCATGAGGTGGTGCGCTCCGGCGGCCGCGACCTCGAGCGCGTCGACCGCGTCGCGGTTGCCGACCACGTCGGCGAGGTCGAGCTCGGCGTGCGAGCGCACCGGCGCGGGCGCCGCGGGCACGGGCTCCACCGGCTCGGGGTCGAGCCCGGCGCCGAGCAGCGCCGCGGCGTGCGCGAGGCTGGGTGCGCCGAGCACGCGCAGCCCCGCCACGAGCGATGCCTCGTCGGCGGAGGCGGTGGGCACGACGAGCCGCGTCATGCCGGCGTCGGCGGCGGCTCTCGCGAGCGGCAGCATGCCCGCCACGGGCCGCAGCCTGCCGTCGAGCCCCAGCTCGCCCAGCAGCGCCGTCTGCCCGTCGTCGGCCGGCACGACGCCGCTGGCGCGCAGCACCGCGATCGCCATCGCGAGGTCGAAGTGGGTGCCGGCCTTCGGCAGCGACGCGGGCGTGAGGTTGATCACGACGCGGCCGCTCGGCGCCGTCAGGCCCATGCGCGCGATCGCGCTCCACGTGCGGTGCCGCGCCTGCTGCACGGCCGGCCCCGGCAGCCCCACGATGTGGACCATGGGCAGTCCTGAGGATGCGTGCACCTCGATCTGCACCGGGATGCCCTCGATGCCGCGCAGCGCCACGCACTCCGCGCGCCCGAAGCCGCTCACTGGATGCCCCGCAGGTGCTCGACGCGCCAGCTGCCCGAGCGCGGCGCGATGACGCCAACCGCATCCATGCGCACGGGCCCGCGCTGCCCCGTCGCCTCGAGCCACAGGCCCGCGAGCGTGCGCAGCCGCCGCACCTTGAGCGGCGTGATCGCCTCGAACGGGTGGCCGTAGGCGAGCCCCCGCCGCGTCTTCACCTCGACGAAGACGAACGTGTCGCCGTCGACCGCGACGAGGTCGAGCTCGCCGTGCGCGCAGCGCCATCGCCGGTCGACGATGCGCATGCCCGCGCGCTCGAGGTGCACGCTCGCGGCCGCCTCGCCGTCGAGGCCCAGCTGATCCTTGGCTCGCATGCGGGCATGGAAGCGGATGCGCGCGCTCGCGCGGGCAGGTCAGGCGGCGGCCTGTGGAGAAGTCGGGCGGAGCCGCCCGGCGCTACTCCTCGATCGCGAGGTCCTTCGGCAGCTCGAGATCGCGGGAGGCGAGCTCCTCGACGTTGACGTCCTTGAAGGTGAGGATGCGCGCCGACTTGATGAAGCGGTCGGAGCGGTAGATGTCCCACACCCACACGTCGGTGAGCTCGAGCTCGAAGTAGAAGTCGGTGCCCGCGTCGTGGCGGGTGACCTTCACGTCGTTCGCGAGGTAGAAGCGCCGCTCCGTCTCCACGACGTGCTTGAACATGCCGACCACATCGCGGTACTCCTTGAAGAGCGCCAGCTCGACCTCGCGGTCGTAGTCTTCGATGTCCTCGGGTTCCACGTCGCCATCCTATGGCCCTCCTTGAGGGACAGCAGTCGCTGAAGATTCCTCCAAGAGATGGCCCGACCAGGTGCGGCAGGGTCGAACCCGCGTAGATTCGGATCCTGAAGAATTGCCGATCGATGGGAGGCGCCGTGCGAAGCATCTTCGCGACGCTCGCGCTCGTCGCCGCGCTCGCGCTCGGCTCAGGAGCGCTCGCCGCTCCGGCCGTCGCGACCGCGACGAGGGCGGTGACCGCGACTGCGGCGACTCCCACCGCCGCGACCGCGACGACCGACGAGGGCGGCCTCGTGATGCTGCTCGACTCCTCCGGCTCCATGGCCGAGCCCACCGCAGCGGGCGGCAGCCGCATCGCCGCCGCGCAGGAGGCGCTCGGCGCCGTGATCGGCGACCTGCCCCCCGAGCACCGCGTCGGGCTGCGGGTGTTCGGCGCGACGACGCTCGGCGAGGAGGGCGCGGCCGCGTGCGCCGACTCGCAGCTGCTCGTGCCGATCGGCACCGGCAACCGCGACGAGCTGCTGAACGCGATCGATCGCTACGAGCCCTACGGCGAGACGCCCATCGGCTACGCCCTGCAGCAGGCGGGCGCCGACCTCGGCGACGACGGCCGCCGCGGCATCCTGCTCGTCTCCGACGGCATCGCCACCTGCGAGCCCGACCCGTGCGTCGTCGCCGCCGAGCTCGCGGCGAACGACATCGACATGCGCATCGACGTCATCGGCTTCGACGTCGACGCCGACGCGCGGCAGCAGCTGCAGTGCATCGCCGACCGCGGTCGCGGCGACTACCTCGACGTCTCCGAGGCCGACAGCCTCCAGCACGCGCTCGAACGGCTCTCGACCCGCGCGTTCCGGCCCTTCGGGGTCGTGGGCGAGAGCGTCGCGGGCACCGAGTCGGTCGAGGGCGCGCCCGCGCTCGTGCCCGGCACGCAGTACGTCGACGAGGTCGCCGCCGACACGACCGCGCTGCACTACCTCGTGCAGCGCGAGGTGCCCGGCTCCACGATCCACGTCGGCCTCGCCGGCCGCCTGCCGCACGCCGGCAGCCTCACGCTGCACGGCACGCTCGCGACCTCCGAGGGCACCTCGTGCGACATGACGGACATCACGGCGCTGGGCGAGGACCGCTACTCGATCTTCACCGGCCGCCTGAGCGCCGCCGAGGGCAGCCCCTCCCACGCGTGCGCGACGGCCGAGCGGCTGCTGCTCACGATCGAGGTGCGCACGCCGCCCGAGTCGCTCGTGCCGTTCGAGATCCGCATCGCCGAGAACCCCTGGCCGAGCAACGCCTCGCAGCTGCCGCCGCCCGCCGACGCCGAGCGCGGCTGGGAGCTCGCGACCGCTGCCGACGGCGCCGCCGGTCCGATCGTCGGCGGCTCGAGCCTCAACGACGCGCCGCTCATCGAGCCCGGCTCCTACACGACCGACATGCTGCCGAGCGAGTTCCAGTTCTTCCGCGTGCCCGTGCAGTGGGGGCAGACCGTGCGCGTGCAGGCCAACCTCGACCCCGATTTGCCCGTGCCGGCCGACGCGTGGGGCATCCTGCAGCTGCTCGACCCCGTCGCCGCCGATGTCGCGGCGCTGCTGGCGACGACCGCCGACGGCACCCGCTGGGCCCAGCCGCTGCTCGAGCCCGGCGACGCCGTCGCCGCGACGACGGCGCCCGTGCGGTGGGACGGCGACCCCGGCCAGGTCAAGCGCCCCGTGCTGGACGGCGAGTACATCGTGGCGGTCGGGTTCGAGGCCGTCGAGGGCACGACCCCCACGCCCGTCACCGTCACGATCGAGGTGGTCGACGAGCCGCAGGGCGCACCCGACTTCAGCGGCGCGCCCGACACCGCCGCGGCCGCCGAGCAGGCGCCGCCCGCGACGCTCGACGCGGCGTCCTGGCGCACGCTCATCGGCTTCGCGATCGGCGGCGTCGTGACGATCCTGGTCGTCGTGCTGCTCGTGTGGCTCTGGCGCAAGGGCACCCGCCGCTACGTCTAGGCGGGCGGATGCGTCGGCACGGCCGCCGCCGCCCGTCCCGTCGGCACCGGCTCGGCCCCGGCCGCCGGCGAAGCCCCTGCCTCCGGCTCGGCCTCCGCCGCCGGCTGGATGATCGAGTGCAGCCACGTGCGCCGGTGCAGCAGGCTCGGGCCGAGCTCGGCGATCGCGGCGAGGTGCGTGGCGGAGCCGTAGCCCTTGTTGGAGGCCCAGCTGTAGCCCGGGTGCACGGCATCGGCCTCGACCATCCGCCCGTCGCGCTCGACCTTCGCCACGAGCGCGGCGCCCGAGACCGACGCGCAGTCGCGGTCGGCCTTCGCGCGCAGCGTCGTGCGGATCGGCCTGCGCAGCGCCGGCGCGAGCCAGTCGTGGATGCCGTCGAGCAGGATCGCGGCGCTCGCGACGTCGAGGCCGGCCGCGTGCAGCGCGACGAGCGCGCGGCGCCCGGCGAGCCCGAGCGCGACCTGGATCCCGAGCCGGTCGATCTCCTCGTTCGAGGCGTGGCCGACCGCGCTCGCGCCCCATTCGCGCACGAGCGGGGCGGTCGCGGCGCGCCGCAGCGGCGTCATGGTCTTCGAGTCGCGCAGGTGCTCGGGCCAGTCGCCGCAGTCGTGCCGCAGCGCGAGCGCGCCGACGCTCACGGGACCGGCCAGTGCGCCCCGGCCGACCTCGTCCATGCCGATGACGAGGGACGCATCCGCCCACAGTCCTCGCTCGACCTCGAGCGTCGGCACGGCGGCCATCAGGCGGGCACCGCCCGCGGCAGCGTCACCTCGATGGCCGCGCCCTGCGACTCGACGCCGACGAACGACTGGTCGTAGCTGTCGAGCCAGGTCCAGCGCTCCATGGGCCACGAGATGAGGATGGCACGGCCGACGACCGACTCGATCGGCACGAAGCCGCCGCCTGGTGCGTCCATGTGCGCGCGCGAGTCGCCGGAGTGGTTGCGGTTGTCGCCCATCACCCACAGGTGCCCGTCGGGCACGGTGACCTCGAACGGCATCGCGCTCGCGGGCTGGCCGGGCTGGTCGAGGTGCAGGTAGGGCTCGTCGATCGGCACGCCGTTCACGAGCAGCTGCCCGAAGTCGTTGCAGCACTCGACGGTGTCGCCGGGCAGGCCGATGACGCGCTTGATGAGGTAGCCGTGGTCGTCCTCGGGAGCGAGCCCGACGAAGGTGAGGAACCAGTCGACGGCGCCGGCGAGGCCCGTCTCGGGCTCGTGCTCCGGCTCGGGCAGCCAGCCGCCCGGATCCTCGAAGACGACGACGTCGCCGTGCCCGACCGGCACGACGGTGGGCGTCAGCAGGCTCACGATGATGCGGTCGTCGACCTGCAGCGTGTCGTTCATCGACTCGGACGGGATCCAGAAGGGCCGGATCAGGAACGTCTTGACGAGGAAGGAGATGAGCAGCGCGACGAGGAAGATGACGACGATGTCGCGGAGGAACAGCAGCACGCCGCGCCCGGGGCGGGCCCGCGCGGCCCCGCCGGTCTCGACCGTCTCCGTCATCGCCGCCCTTTCGCCTCAGCAAGTCTAGGTGCGCGCCGCCGCGCGCCACGGCATGGCAGGCCGCGTCGCATCACGATTCGGCGTCGAACGCGCGAAGCGGGGCCGGCAGCTGCCGGCCCCGCTTCGACGGGAGTCTCAGCTCTCGCGCTTCTCGCGGATCTTCGCCGCCTTGCCGCGCAGGCCGCGGAGGTAGTAGAGCTTCGCGCGGCGCACGTCGCCGCGGCTGACGATCTCGATCTTGTCGATCACGGGCGAGTGCACCGGGAAGGTGCGCTCGACGCCGACCTGGAACGAGACCTTGCGGACGGTGAACGTCTCGCGCACGCCGTGGCCCTGGCGGCCGATGACGATGCCCTGGAAGATCTGCACGCGCGAGCGCGAGCCCTCGATGATGTTCACGTGCACCTTGACCGTGTCGCCGGGGCGGAAGTCGGGGATGTCGGACTTGAGGCTGGTTGCGTCGACCTTGTCGAGGATGTGCATTGCGGTGTCGCTCTCTGCGGCCGCCACAGGTCGGTCGCGCTGGGATGAAGGAGTACGTGGATGCGGTGCCCGCGTCCGCTCCCCTGTGGCAGAGGCCGCCCGTCGGGCGGGTTCGCGTGAGGCACCAGCGACCTATCTTGCCACACGTCGGGTGCGCTCGCCAACGCATCCGCCCCCATCGGGAGGCGAGCGGCGCGCCGGTCAGCGCTGGTCGTCGTCGTCGACGCGGATGACGCGGCCGGCCTGCGGGCCGTCGAGGGAGGAGAACGAGGCGTCCGCGCGGCGCGCCTGCTGCTCGAGCAGCGGCGCCTGCAGGTCGTTGACGACGCGCTCGACGCGCCTGCGGGTCTCACGGCCGAGCTCGAGCACCTGCAGCCAGAAGAGCACGATGCCGCCCAGGATCGTCACCATCACGCCGATCGCGGTGAACGACTGCGACGCGGTGAGCCAGCCGTCGCCGAACCACGCGGTGAGGGCGCTGCCGGTGCGGGCGCCGGCGGAGTCGACGACCGTGAGGCCCATGAGCGCGATCACGAGCAGCCACGGGCCCACGAGGCGCAGGTCGCGCCAGGTGATGGCACGCGGCCGGCGGACCTCCTTGCGCGCGATCGTGATGCCCACGACCGCGCCGATCACGATCGCGAGGCCCGGCCCCAGGAACGCCTGCAGCAGCAGGGCCTCGCCGAGCGGGGCGCCGGCGAGGGCGCGGCCGAACATGATCCAGGCCGGCAGCACGACGATCGCGCCGAGCATCGCCCAGAAGCCCGCGCGCAGCACCCAGTGCCGCCGGGCAGGAGCCGCATTCGTCGCCATGGCCACGAGGCTACCGATCGCGGCTCTGCGCCGCCGGGGTGTTCGCTGAGGGCTAGCGCCCGTCGGGCTCGTCGCGCTCGTGCGGCGGCAGCAGGTCGGGACGCACGCGCCGCGTCCGCTCGAGCGCCTGCTCGTGCCGCCAGGCGGCGATGGCGGCGTGGTTGCCGCCGCGCAGCACGGCGGGCACCTCGAGCCCGCGCCACACCTGCGGCTTCGTATACGAGGGATGCTCGAGCAGGCCGGCCTCGTGGCTCTCCTCGACGAGGCTGTCGGGGTTGCCGACGACGCCCGGCACGAGCCGGCCGATCGCCTCGATCATCGCCATCGCGGCGACCTCGCCGCCGTTGAGCACGTAGTCGCCCAGGCTCACCTCGAGCACGCGCGCGCGGGTCGCGGCGTGATCGGCGACGCGCGCGTCGATGCCCTCGTAGCGCCCGCAGGCGAAGACGATGCGCTGCTCATGCGCGAGCTCGCGCGCGAGCGTCTGCGTGAAGGGCACGCCCGCCGGCGTCGGGAAGACGACCAGCGCATCCGTCGGCGCCTCGTCGCCGAGCAGCGCGTCGAGCGCCTCGCCCCACGGCTCGGGCTTCATGACCATGCCAGCGCCGCCGCCGTAGGGCGTGTCGTCGACCGTGCGGTGGCGGTCGTGGGTCCACGTGCGCAGGTCGTGCACACCGAGCTCGAGCACGCCCTCGCGGCGCGCCTTGCCCAGCAGCGAGACGTCGAGCACCCCGAAGAACTCGGGGAAGATCGTGACGATGTCGATCCGCACGGGCTACGCCCGGTCGGTCGGGTCGGCCTGCTCGTCGTCGGTGGCGGATGCGTCGGGCTCGGCGTGCTCGTCGTCGGTGGCGGATGCGTCCGGCTCGGCCTGCGCGTCGGTCGCGATTGCGTCCGGCTCGGCCTGCTGCGACTCCGCGGCAGGCTCGGGCTCGAGCTCCTCGAACAGGCCGGGAGGGGGCGTGACGGTGATGCGGCCCGCGCGCAGGTCGACCTCCGGCACGATCTCCTTCACGAACGGCACCATGACCTCGCGGCCGTCGTGCT
>DASSWM010000229.1:0-2407 GCA_035704865.1 Agrococcus sp. | reverse complement strand
CGTGACGTCAGACGGCCGTGTAGCCGCCGTCGGCGATCAGGTAGCTGCCGGTGACGAACGACGCGTCATCCGAGAGCAGGAACGCGACGACCGCCGCGATCTCGTCCGCGTCGCCCAGGCGGCCGAGCGCCTGCTTGGCGGCCATGGCGTCGCGCGACTCCTGGTCGAGGTTGTCCTCGAGCAGCGGAGTGAGGACGTAGCCGGGGCCGACCGCGTTGATGCGCAGGCCCTCGGGCCCGTACTCCACCGCCGCGTTCTTCGTCAGGCCCACGACGCCGTGCTTGGTCGCCGTGTAGGCGCTGTTGTTCGGCGCCGCGACCATGCCGTGGATCGACGCGATGTTCACGATCGCCGACTCCTTCGGCGCATCGAGCATCGCCGTGATCTGCTCGCGCATGCCGTACATGACGCCGTTGAGGTTGAGCGCGACGACCGCGTCCCACTCCTCGACGGGCACCTCGGCCGTGCGGTGCGGGGCGCCGCCGATGCCGGCGTTGTTCACCGCGTAGTGCAGCGCGCCGTAGGTGCTCTTGGCGAAGTCGACGACGGTCTTCGCATCCTCGGCCTTCGCCGCGTCCGCCTCGATGGGCGCTGCGGTGCCGCCCGCGGCGACGATCTCGTCGACCACGCGCTGCGCGGCGTCGAGCTTGATGTCGGTGACGACCACCTTGGCGCCCTCGGAGGCCAGGCGCTTCGCGATCGCCTCGCCGATGCCCGAGCCGCCGCCGGTGACCAGGGCGACCTTGTCTGCGAATCGTGCCATCGTTCTCACTCCTTCAAATTCGAACTGCTGTCACTGAGGGGCAACGCGCTCAGCGTACGAGCATTCCCCTCCCATGCGGTGGGCACTGCCCCGGCCCCAGCTCGGCGGTGCAGGGATGCCTCGGGCCGGCGCGTGGATGCGTCGGGTCGGCGCGCGGACGCGTCAGGCGGTCACGAGGCGGCCTGCGTCAGCAGAGGCGAGCTCGCCGACGAGCGTCGCCGCGGCGAACTGGCCGGATGCGATCGCGGCCGCGACCGAGGCGGCCGGCATCGGCATGCCGGGCGCCTGCGCGGTGTCGCCGGCGGCCGAGACTCCCGGCAGGCTCGTGCGGCCGAACGCGTCGACGAGCACGGCGCCGGCGGGGGACCGGTCGAGGCCGAGCTGCTCGGCGAAGGCGGCGGCCGGGGACCACGCGGGCGCGACGAACATGCCCGACAGCGGCACCGCATCCGCCCCCTCGAGCTCGACCGCGATGCCCACCGCGTCGTCGCGCACGCGCAGCACCCGCTGCGGCCGCACGACGGCGCCCACGCGGGTGAGCTGCTCGAGGACCGCCGGCTCGGGCTCGGCGCCGTCGAGCAGCACGACGACGCGCGTGGCGAGCCGGGCGACGAGTCCGGCCTGCATCGCGACGTGCGGGCCGGCGCCCAGGAAGCCGATCGGTCCGTCGGCGAGCTCGAAGCCGTGGCAGAAGGGGCAGTGGGCGACGCGGTCGCCGAAGCGCTCGGCGACGCCCGGGATGTCGGGGAGCGTGTCGGCGGCGCCGGTCGCGAGCAGCACGCGGCGACCCGTGATCGCTGTGCCGTCGGCGAGCGTCGCGCGGAACGCCTCCGCCTCGCCCTCGACGCGCGCGACCTGCGCGTCGAGCACGGTCACGGTGGCGTAGCGGGCGAGCTCGGCGCGGGCGGCGGCGCGCAGCTCGGCGGGCGGGCGGCCGTCGCTGCCGATGAGGTTCTGGATCGCGTGCGCCGGATCGTTGCGGTAGCTGCCGCCGTCGATGAGCGTCACGCTGCGCCGCATGCGGCCGAGCGTGAGCGCGGCCTGCAGGCCGGCGGGGCCGCCGCCGATGACGATGACGTCGGCGGTGCCGGCGTCGGCGGTGTCTGCGGTGATCGCGCTCGCGTCGCTGGCGTCGCTGGCGTGGGCTGCGTGGCTGCTGTTCATGGGGTCCTCCTCGGGGCCGTTCCCGTATGCGGGGTTGTGCGAGGAGTCCATGCTGTGACTTCATGTCAACATGAAGTCAAGCGGAGCGGCGAAGTCCGTCATCTGGAGCATCGGCGAGCTCGCCGGGCGCTTCGGGCTCGAGACCCACGTGCTGCGGCACTGGGAGTCGGAGGGGCTGCTCGAGCCCGAGCGCGACAGCGGCGGGCGGCGCCGCTACGGCGAGGCGGACGCCTACCGCGTCGCGACGATCGTGGCGAGCAAGGCGGCGGGCATGCGGCTCGACCAGATCCGCGCGATGCTCGACGGGGCCTCGCGCGACCGCCACCGCATCCTCGACGAGCACCTCGCCGACATCGACGCGCGCATCGAGGCGCTCGAGCGCTCGCGTGCCATGGCCCGGCACGCGCTCGAGTGCCGGGCGCACGACATCGCCACGTGCCCGGGCTTCCGCAGCCACGTGGCCGACATCGTGACGGGCAC
>DASSWM010000228.1:0-12574 GCA_035704865.1 Agrococcus sp. | reverse complement strand
CTTCGGCTCCGGCGAGGCGACCGGCTGGCCGGGCACCGACTGGGTCGAGGACTACGTGCTGCGCACGGCTGGCCCCGACGTCTACGACCAGTGGATCACGCATGAGATCCCGTTCGACGACCCGGCGATCGTGGACGCGATGAACCGCGTCGGCGACCTCATCAAGAACCCGGACTACGTCAACGGCGGCTTCGGCGACGTCTCGACCATCGCGACGCAGGACTTCGGCCAGGCCGGCTGGCCTGTCACCGAGGGCGAGTGCGCGATGCACCACCAGGCGTCGTTCTACGAGGGCCTGTGGCCTGAGGGCACGACGGTCGCCGAGGACGGCGACGTGTGGGCGTTCATCCTGCCCGGCACCGAGGCGGGCTCGCCCGCCGTCACCGGTGGTGGCGAGTTCGTCGGCGCGTTCAGCGACGACGAGGAGGTCGTGGCCGTGCAGACGTTCCTGTCGAGCGCGGAGTGGGCCAACAGCCGCGTCTCGCTCGGCGGCGTCCTGTCCGCGAACAACGGCCTCGACCCGTCGAACGCCTCGAGCCCGCTGCTGCAGTCGGCGGCCGAGACGCTGCAGGACGAGAGCACCACGTTCCGGTTCGACGGCTCCGACCTGATGCCCGGTGCCGTCGGCGCCGGCACCTTCTGGACGGCGATGGTCGACTGGGTCTCCGGAGCGGACACCGAGACGGTGCTCGCCGAGGTCGAGCAGAGCTGGCCGTAGCGGTTCGCCGATGCCTGTGGGGGCCGCGCTGGCGGCTCCCACGGGCATCGCCCAGGGGTGGAGCATCCACCGGAGGTGACGAATGACCACGATGGATCTGCTCGGCAAGCTGCTGCAGGGGGTCGTAGGGCTCGGCGCGTTCGGCGTCGTGATGGCGCTGCTGCTGGCCTTCCTCGACCGGCCCGAGGACAAGCCGCGCCCGGAGAGCTGGCGCGCGGCCATCGCGCTGGGGCTGCGGCCCCGCCTGATCATCATCGGCGTGCTCGTGCTGCTCGCGCTGCTCGCGAGGCTGCTGTACGGCGCGGTGCCGTGGATGACGCAGGGGCTCACCAACGCGCTGATCATCCTCGCCGTCGCGGGCGTCGCGGTGGTCGTGCTGCAGTGGGTGCTCGACCGCATGCTGCAGCCGGCGTCACCAGCCGTGCGCAGTGCCGTGCTGCGCGCGATCGGCGCCGCCATCGTGGCCGCGATCGTGATCGTCGCGCAGTTCGCCGAGAGCATCGAGGCGCTCGAGTGGGTGACCCCCGCCCTCGTCCTCGCCGGCGTCATCGTCGGCTGGCCCGTCGTGGGCGTGCTGCTCGCGACGGCGGCGCTCGCGTTCGCACCCCACCGCATCCGTCGTCAGCTCCGACTGGTCGCCTGGCTGGTGGGCGCGGTGGCGGTCGTGGTCATCGCGCTCGTGCTCGAGCAGGGCCGCGAGCAGCCGATCGGCGTCTGGCCGTGGACCGGCGCGCTCGCGATCAGCGTCATCGGCGTGCTCGGCTACCTCGCCGACCGCGACGACGACTCGAGGCCCATGCTGGTCTTCCTCGTGCCGGCCGCGATGCTGCTGACCATCGGGCTCATCTACCCCGCGATCCGCACGACGATGCTCGCGTTCACGGGCCGCGCGGGCGAGTTCGTCGGCATGGAGAACTTCGTCTGGATGTTCACCCAGCGGGATGCGCTCATCACGCTCGGCAACACGATCGCGTGGGTCATCCTCGTGCCGCTGCTCTCGACCGCGATCGGCCTCGCCTACGCGGTCTTCATCGACAAGAGCCGCGGCGAGCGCGTGTACAAGATGCTCGTGTTCATGCCCATGGCGATCTCGTTCGTCGGGGCGAGCATCATCTGGAACTTCATGTACGCCTACCGCGGCCCCGCGCAGGAGCAGATCGGCCTCATCAACCAGCTGTTCGTGCTCTTCGGCGGCGAGCCGCAGCAGATCCTGCAGAACAGCCCGTGGAACACGCTCGCGCTCATCGTCGTCATGATCTGGATCCAGACCGGCTTCGCGATGGTCGTGCTCTCCGCGGCGATCAAGGGCGTGCCGACCGAGCAGCTCGAGGCGGCAGAGATCGACGGGGCCAATCCGTGGCAGCGGTTCCGCAACGTGACCGTCCCGAGCATCCGCACCTCGATCGTGGTGGTCGTCACGACCATCTCGATCGCGACGCTCAAGGTGTTCGACATCGTGCGCACCATGACCGCCGGCAACTTCGACACATCCGTCATCGCGAACGAGATGTACACGCAGGCGTTCCGCTCCGGCGAGCCCGGCAGAGGCGCGGCGCTGGCGCTCGTGCTGTTCATCATGGTGCTGCCGATCGTCGTCTACAACATCCGCGTCCTGAACCAGCAGAAGGCGATCCGATGAGCCAAGTCGCAGTCACCCCCGACCCCGAGGTCACCCCGGACCGGGCGGCGCCCGCCGTGACGACGCGCGCCGACCGCGTCAAGCGGCGGCTCACGAGCCCGTGGGCGACGATCGCCGCGCTCGTGATCGCCGTGCTGTGGACCATCCCGACCTTCGGCCTGCTGCTGTCGTCGTTCCGGCCCGCCGACCAGATCGCCACGACCGGCTGGTGGACCTTCTTCTCGAACCCCGAGCTGACGCTCGCCAACTACACCGAGGTGCTGTTCTCGGGCTCGGACACGTCAGCGCAGCTGGGCGAGTACTTCGTGAACTCGCTCATGATCGCCATCCCCGGCTCGATCATCCCGCTCGTGCTCGCGTCGCTCGCGGCCTACGCCTTCGCGTGGGTGAAGTTCCGCGGCTCGTCGACGCTGTTCGTGATCGTGTTCGCGCTGCAGATCGTGCCGCTGCAGATGGCGCTCATCCCGCTGCTGCAGCTGTTCGTCACGTTCGTGCACCCGTTCCAGCGGGCGCTGCACGAGGCCGTGCCGTTCATCAGCGACCAGCAGTTCCCGCCGGTCTGGATCGCGCACGCCATCTTCGGCCTGCCGCTGGCGATCTTCCTGCTGCACAACTTCATCTCGCAGATCCCCGGCGAGGTGATCGAGGCCGCGCGCGTGGACGGCGCGGGCCACGGGCAGATCTTCTTCCGCATCATCCTGCCGCTGGCGATGCCGGCGATCGCGTCGTTCGGCATCTTCCAGTTCCTGTGGGTGTGGAACGACCTGCTGGTCGCGCTGGTGTTCTCGTCGGGCACACCCGATACCGCGCCGATCACGCAGCGACTGGCGGAGCTCGCGGGATCGCGCGGAGAGAACTGGGCTCGACTGACAGCGGGCGCGTTCGTCTCGCTCATCGTGCCGCTCATCGTGTTCTTCGGCCTGCAGCGATACTTCGTGCGAGGACTGCTGGCGGGGTCGACGAAGGGCTGACCACCTGGCGCGGCGACCGCCCGGCGCGCGGCGCGAATCCTCAGACCAGGTCATACCACGGTGGTATGATCGCGGTATGAGCGTGCAGATGACGATCCGGATCGACGACGACCTGGCGGCCTTCGTCGATGACGCGGCGCGGGCGGGCGAGGGCAGCCGTGCCGACGTGATCAACCGCGCGATCCAGCGGGAGGTCCGACGGCGAGACGCTCAGCGCGACGCGCAGATCTACGCGTCCAGCGCCGATCTCGACCTCGAGTCGGACGCGTATGCCGCGTGGGCCGCACGGAGCACCAGCGAAGTCTTGTCCGAGCTCGACTGATGCACCCGATCTGGTTGGCGCGGCTCGACAAGACGCGCCCGGTGCTGGTCCTCACGCGCGAGGAGGTGAGGGCCGTGCGCCGCCTGGTCACGGTCGCACCGATCACCAGCACCGTGCGAGGGCTGAGCAGCGAGGTGAGCGTCGGGCGGCGCAACGGGCTCGAGCATGACTCGGCCGTGAACCTGGACTCCATCACCACGATCCCGCGCGAAGCGCTGGTGCGCCCCCTCGGCTCGCTCCTGCAGGAGCAAGAGGACTCGCTCACCCAGGCGTTCCATGCTGCGTTCGACCTCGACTGACGAGCGAGCCGCTCAGTCGACTCGCTGACCGCGGACGGCGCATCCCGTAGCCTGGATGCGGTGTGCCGGGAAGCCTGGTCGGCGTCCCGCTGAGCGAACCGGCTCGGCGGGTGCCGAGAGGAGCCCCGTGG
This sequence comes from Agrococcus sp., assembly GCA_035704865.1. Taxonomy (GTDB): domain Bacteria; phylum Actinomycetota; class Actinomycetes; order Actinomycetales; family Microbacteriaceae; genus Agrococcus. Next base: position 8,494 of record DASSWM010000228.1, on the reverse strand, counting down.
AGCACACCCACCCCGTCAGCCGCCGACAGCGGTTCGCCCAGCGCCTGCGGCTGGAGACCACGAGCGGCGCGCTGCTGCTCATCGCCGCCGCGCTCGCCCTCGTGTGGGCGAACTCGCCCTGGAGCGACGCCTACACGGGCCTGATGGAGACGCGCGTCGGGCCGGCCGCGCTGCACCTCGATCTGAGCGTCGCCGCCTGGGCGGCCGACGGGCTGCTGGCGGTCTTCTTCTTCGTCGTCGGCGTCGAGCTCAAGCACGAGATCGTGGCCGGCAGCCTGCGCAATCCGCGCCAGGCAGCCGTGCCCGTGCTCGCGGCGGTCGGCGGCATGGCGCTGCCCGCCGCGGTCTACGTCGGCATCGTGCTGGCCGCGGGCGACCCCGCTGCGCTCACCGGCTGGGCGATCCCGGCCGCGACCGACATCGCGTTCGCGCTCGCGGTGCTCGCGATCTTCGGCCGGGGGCTGCCGATCGGCCTGCGCACGTTCCTGCTCACGCTCGCGGTGGTCGACGACCTGCTCGCGATCGTCGTGATCGCGGTGTTCTACACCGCCAGCGTGCAGCTGCTCGCGCTCGGCGCGCTGGTGGCTGCTCGTCCCGATCGCGCTCGTCGCCTGGTGGCTCATGCACGAGTCGGGCGTGCACGCGACGATCGCCGGCGTGCTGCTGGGCGCGACGGTGCCGGCGAGGCCCGTGCGCGGCGAGGGCGAGCCGCGCACGCACCTGCTCGAGGCCGCCGTGCGGCCGTGGTCGACCGCGATCGCGCTGCCGGTGTTCGCCTTCTGCTCCGCGGGCGTCTCGGTGGCGGGCGGCGGCGGCTTCGCCGAGCTCGCGGCGCAGCCCGTGCTGCCGGCGGTCGTCGCCGGGCTCGTGCTCGGCAAGCTGCTGGGCGTGCTGGGCGTGACGGCGCTCGTGACGCGGCTCACGCCGCTGCGGCTGCCCGACGGCGTGGGCCTCAGGGATCTGCTGCCGGTCGCGCTGCTGACGGGCGTCGGCTTCACCGTCTCGCTGCTCATCACCGAGCTCTCGTTCGACGACCCGGCCCGCACGGACGCCGCGAAGCTCGCCGTCCTCATCGGCTCCGGGCTCGCCGCCGCGCTCGCAGCGCCGCTGCTGCGCTGGGACGCCCGGAAGGCGCGCAGCCGCGACATGAACGAGGACGGCGTGGTCGACGCCCCGCAGCCGCGCATCGGCGACTGATCGGAGCCCGTCGAACGCGCGGAGCGCGGCCGGCGCACTGCAGGAGCGCCGGGGCTTGCGCTCCGCCAGGGCGGGAGCCGGATGCGTCGCCGGGCTACGCGCGCCGGCTCACCGCGAGCGCGCGGTGCACGGGCACGACCGCGGCGGCGCTCCACGCCTGCGGCCGGCACGAGGCCGGGTAGGCGATGGGGGAGGAGGACTCCTTGGCGCTGAAGCCCGCGAAGAGCTCCGGCAGCCGGCCGTCGAGCGCGTCGGCCGCGCGCACGAGCTGCGCCGCGAGCACGCGCGCCTCGTCGGCGAGGCCCGCGCGCAGCATGCCCTCGACCACGATCGCGGTGTCGTGCGGCCACACCGAGCCGCAGTGGTACGACAGCGGCCAGTAGCCGCCCTCGTCCGAGGCCATCGTGCGCAGCCCCCAGCCCGAGGCGAAGCGCTCGTCGACGAGCAACCGCGCGACCAGGGCCTCCTCGTCGGCGTCCAGCAGCGTCGTGCCGAGCAGCTGGCCCATGTTCGAGCTCTTCGCGTCCACCGCTCGGCCCGCGCCGTCGAGCGCGATCGCGGGGTAGCGCTCGCCGTCGCGCTCGACCCAGAAGGCCGCTCGGAACCGCTCGCGCATGGCCTCGGCGTACGCGCGCCACTCGGCGCCGTCGCCGCCGAGCGCGTCGAGCAGCGCGGCGCCGCCCTCGGCCGCCTGGCACGCCTGCGCCTGCACCTCGCACAGCGCGATCGGGCCCTCGGCGATCGTCCCGTCGCGGAACCGGATCGAGTCGCCCGAATCCTTCCAGCCCTGGTTCGCCAGGCCCGTGCCCGACTCGTCGATGTACTTCAGGAAGCCCGAGCCGTCGGGGCTCGCGTGGTCGCGCAGCCAGCCGAGCGCCGCCTCGAGCGCGGGCCGCAGCTCGCGCACCGCCTCGAGCGGCATGCCGGCTCGCCACGCCTCGTGCAGCAGCACGATCCACAGCGGCGTCGCGTCGACCGTGCCGTAGTAGACGGGCGGCAGCACGATGCCCTCGCCCGGCATCGTGAAGGTCGCCTGGCGGACCTCGTGCAGGATCTTGCCGGGCTGCTCGGCCGTCGCCGGGTCGGCCGTGGTGCCCTGGCGCGCGGCGAGCGTGCGCAGCGTGCCCTCGGCGAGCTCGAGCGAGAGCGGCAGCAGCAGCCGCGCGGTGATGAGCGAGTCGCGCCCGAAGAGCGTCATGAACCACGGCGCGCCGGCGGCCGCGAAGGGGCCCTGCCCCGCGTCGAGCAGCATCGCGCGCAGGTCGTCGATCGCGCGTGCCGCCCACCGGTCGAGCGCGGCGTCGCCGCTGCCCGGCAGCGGCTCGATCGGTGCTGCGGATGCGGCGCCCACGACCGTCGTCGGGTCGCTCATGCGCACGTCGATGGCGGCCTCCGCGCTGCCGCCGGGCGCGAGCCGCAGCCGCCATCGCGCGACGACGCGGTCCCCCTGCCGATCGAGCTCCGCGCCGTCGGCCGACACCACCATCGAGCGCGTGCCGTCGCCGGCGGTGATGCCCGCATCCGTCTCGCTCCAGACGAGCGCCACGGGCGCCTCGGCGCCGGCCTTCACGCTCGACAGCTCGGCGAAGGAGGCCTCGAGCGCGAGCTCGACCCGCGCCGTCACCGGCACGTCGAGCCCGTTGCGGACACGCACGCGCTCGCGCACGCGCCCCGCCTCGACGTCGCGCGTGCGCTCGACGAGCACGCGGGGATCGGGCGTCGCGTCGTCGATCGCCCGTGCGATCCCGTGGAAGGCGACGCGCGATGCGCCGCGCGCCGTGCCGGTCGCCTCGACCGGCTCGCCGGCCACCGTGAGCACGAGCGCGCGCACGTAGCGCCAATCGCCGTGGAAGATGCCGTGGATCGGCGCGCGGCCGAAGTCTCCCGACGCATCCGACCAGGCCTGCGTGGGCGCGCGCAGCGCCACGAGCGCGTCGTTGAGCAGCGGCTGCCTGCCTGCGGCCGGGCTCGGGGGGTCGTTGCGCATCGTCGCCTCTCGACCGGGGTTCACATCGGACGCTGGATACGCTACCGTCACTTTTGGAACGATCCAAGACCCGACCGGATCGCTGCACGAAGGAGTGGAGATGGCAACGACGCTCGCCGATGTCGCCGCCCACGCCGGCGTCTCCGTCCAGACCGTCTCCAACGCGCTCAACAACCCGGCGCTGCTCAAGCAGGCCACGCTCGACCGGGTGCTCGCAGCCGTCGACTCGCTCGGCTACTCGCCCAACCTGCAGGCGCGCCGCCTGCGTCGCCGCACGGTCGCGACGATCGGCGTGCGCATCGAGCCGACCACCGACAACATCGCCTCCTCGCTGCTCGACCGGTTCTTGCACGAGGTCACCGCGCAAGCCGATGCGCAGGGCCAGCACGTGCTGCTGTTCACCGCGACCTCCGACGAGGAGGAGGTGGGCAAGATCCGCGAGCTCGCGAGCCAGCAGGTCGCCGACCGCTTCCTGCTCACCTCCACGCACGCGGGCGACGCGCGCGTGCCGGCGCTGCTCGAGGCCGGCATGCGCTTCGTCGCCTTCGGCAGGCCGTGGGGCCCTGCGCCGACGCACTCCTGGGTGGATGTCGACGGCGCGAGCGGCACGCGGCAGGCGACCGAGGCGCTGCTCGACGCCGGCCACCGCCGCATCGGCTTCATCGGCTGGCCGGCAGGCAGCGGCTCGGGCGACGACCGGCGGCTCGGCTGGTCCTCCGCGCTGCGCGAGCGCCTCGGGCTCGACGACGCCGACCTCGCGGCCCTCACCGCCGTCTGCGGCGATCAGCTGCAGGACGCGACGGATGCCGCCGCCCCCCTGCTCGAGCGCGGCGTCGACGCGCTCGTGTGCGCCTCCGACTCGCTCGCCACCGGCAGCGTCGGCGCCGCGCTGCAGGCCGGCCGCAGCCTGCCGGTCATCGGCTTCGACAACACCGCGCTCGCCGCGGGCGTGGGCTTCTCGAGCATCGACCAGTGCCTCGGCGAGGTCGCGTCCGCGGCGCTCGCCGCGCTCGACCACGAGCCCGGCGGCGTCACGACCATCGTCCGGCCGCGCCTCATGCGGCGACAGCACGACCGGTGGGGGATCCTCCCCGCCGCCGATCGGGGACAGTCCCCCACCTGAAAGGAACAACCATGCGACACAGCAAGCTGGGCAGCGTCGCCCTCGCCGGCGCGCTCGCCCTCGCCCTGGCCTCCTGCTCGGGAGGCGGCGCGGACGGCGGCGCGAGCGACGAGCCCGACGCGCCGGCCGAGAGCCTCACGATGCTCATCGGCTCCTCCGGCGAGGCAGAGACGACCGCCGTGCAGGCGGCCGCGGACGCCTGGGCCGCGGAGTCGGGCGTCGACGTCGAGGTGATCGCCGCATCCGACCTCAACCAGGAGCTCGCGCAGGGCTTCGCGGGCGACTCGGCGCCGGATGTCTTCTACATGGGCTGGGATCAGTTCCAGACCTACGCGAGCGACGGCTTCCTCGAGCCGTACGCGATGGACCTCGAGAACGCGGGCGAGTTCTACCCGGCGCTCGTGGACACGTTCTCGTACGAGGGCGAGTTCATCTGCGCGCCGAAGGACTTCTCGACGCTCGGGCTCGTGATCAACACGCAGCTCTGGGCCGACGCGGGCCTCACCGAGGCCGACATCCCGACCGACTGGGAGTCGCTGCAGTCCGCTGCCGAGACCCTCACGAGCGGTGACGTCGTGGGCCTCTCGATGGGCGCGGAGTACGCGCGACTGGGCGTCTTCATGGAGCAGGCCGGCGGCGGCCTCATGGACGGCGACACCGTCACCGCGAGCTCGCCCGAGAACGTCGAGGCGCTCGAGTACGTGCAGGGCCTGCTCGAGGCCGGCACGCTCAAGTGGCCCGCCGACCTCGGCGCCGGCTGGGGCGGCGAGGCCTTCGGCAACGGCTCGGCCGCGATGGTGATCGAGGGGCCGTGGATCCGCGGCGCGCTCGAGAACGACTTCCCGGATGTCGAGTTCGAGGTCGTCGAGCTGCCGGCCGGCCCCGCCGGTCCCGGCACGTTCACGTTCTCGAACTGCTGGGGCATCCCGGAGGGCCAGGAGACCGCGGACACCGCGCAGGAGCTCGTCGCGTTCCTCACGAGCGACGAGCAGCAGCTCGAGTTCGCCGAGGCCTTCGGCGTCATCCCGTCGACCGAGTCGGCCGCGGCGACCTACGCAGAGACCTACCCGGAGAACGCGGCCTTCGTGGCCGGCGCCGACTACGCGGTGAGCCCCGTCGCCTTCTCGGGCGCGGCGGATGTGGTGGGCGAGTTCAACAACGCCATCACGACCCTGCAGGGCGCCGACGCGCAGGCCGTGCTCGACCAGGTGCAGTCGCAGCTCGAGGCGGCGCACCAGGCCTCGCAGGGCTGATCGGCCGGCCGATGGGCACCGCACCGATGGGCACCGCACGGAGGGGCACTCCCTGATGGCTGCGGTCTCCACCTCCACCGCTCCCGCGCCGCGCTCGCGGCGCGGGAGCGCGCGGGGCGGCGAGGCGACCGCCGGCTGGCTGTTCACGCTGCCCGCGATCCTCATCATCGGCGTCTTCCTCATCGCGCCGATCGCGCTCGCGCTGTGGGTCTCGTTCACCGACTGGAACGGCCGCAACTCGCCGCTGTTCAACGACAACGTCGAGGTGGTCGGGCTCGAGAACTACGCCGCGATCACGACCGACCAGTCGCTCACCCGCGAGCTCTTCGGACGCTCGATCCGCAACACCGTCTTCTACGTGCTGCTCGTCGTGCCGCTGCAGACGGCGCTCGCGCTCTTCCTCGCGGTGCAGGTGAACCGCCGCATGCTGAAGGCCAAGAGCTTCTTCCGCACCGCCTTCTACTTCCCGTCGGTCACGTCGTCGATCGCGATCACGGGCGTGTTCCTGTTCCTGTTCGGCGCGACGGGCGTCGTCAACCGCATCCTGGGCGCGCTCAGCATCAACGGGCCCAACTGGTTCGCCGATCCGCGCGGCACCATCCACGTGCTGCTCGGCCGGCTGGGCGTGGAGGGGCCGCCGCCGGGGTGGGCGGAGCCCGGCTTCCTCGGCGTGAGCGCCTGGGAGTGGATCGCGGGCCCGTCGGTCGCGATGTGCGTGCTGATCATCCTCGCGGTCTTCACGACCTCTGGCACCTTCATGCTGCTCTTCCTCGCCGGCCTGCAGAACATCGGCGCGGAAGTGGGCGAGGCCGCGGTGATGGACGGCGCCGGACCCATCCGCACCTTCTTCTCCGTCACGCTGCCGATGCTCAAGCCGACGCTCTTCACGGTGCTGACGCTCGGGCTCATCGGCACGTGGCAGGTCTTCGACCAGATCTACCTCACGCGCGGCACCCCGGCCGCGCCGACCCTCACGAGCCCCGCGTACCTCGCCTTCAACCAGGCGTTCGAGGACAACGAGCCCGGCATCGCCGCCGCGATCGCCTTCGTGCTGTTCCTCATCATCATCGCGATGACGCTCATCCAGCGCTGGGTGCTGGGCGAGCGCGACGCCGACGGCATGGGCAGGCGGCCCCGCCGCCGCGACCGCCGGAGGCTCGGCAGGGTCGCCGACGCCGAGGTGCACGCGCCCGGCCCGACCGGAGCGGGAGGCCACCTGTGAAGGAGCGGGTCACCGGCGGACTCATCGCCGGCTACGTCATCCTGGCAGTGCTCGCGCTGACCTACATCTACCCGTTCGTCATCGCGATCAGCGGGTCGTTCAAGACGGATGCGGAGGCGAACGCCGACCCCATGGCGCTCATCCCGCAGACGTTCACCTACGAGGCCTACGAGCGGCTCTTCCTCGGCACCGACCTGCCGCTGTGGGCGGCCAACTCGGTGTTCATCACGGTCGTCGTGACGGTCTTCCGCGTGTTCTTCGACTCGCTCGCCGGCTATGCGCTCTCGCGGCTGCGGTTCAAGGGCAGGAACGCGATCTTCGCGCTCTTCATCGCGGTGCTCGCGGTGCCGTCGGTCGTGCTGCTCATCCCGCGCTTCCTCGTCATCAAGGAGCTCGGCCTCTACGACACCTACGGCGGCATGATCATCCCGCTGCTGGCCGACGCGGCGGGCATCTTCATCATGAAGCAGTTCTTCGACTCGATCCCCGCGTCGATCGAGGAGGCCGCGCGCATCGACGGCGCGGGCGTGTTCCGCACGTTCTGGTCGATCACGATGCCGATGGCGACGCCGGCGGTCATCACGCTCACGATCCTGTCGTTCCAGGGCTCGTGGAACGAGTTCGCGCACTTCGTCATCTCGCGCCAGAGCCCGGAGCTGCACACGCTCACGACGGGCGTCGGCTCGCTCGTGTCCGGGCAGCTCGGCTCGGGCACGCAGTTCCCGCTCAAGCTCGCGGCGGCGGTGCTCATGACCGTCCCGGTCGCGATCGTGTTCTTCATCTTCCAGAAGCGGATCATGTCCACGACGGAGGGCGCGGAGAAGGGCTGAGCGCGGCTACGGCGACGGGGCGGAGCCCGGGCTCACGAGCCGCAGCCGCACCTGCGTCGGCGGCTGTCCGGCACCGGCGTTGATCTGCACGGGCTCGGGCGCGCTCGGCGGCGACGCAGGGGTCAGCGCGACGAGGTGCCGCTGGCTCTTCGGCCGCCGGGTGCCCGACGCCGTGAGCGCGGCGTGCACGGGCACGACGGATGCGGCGCTCCAGGCCTGCGGGGAGCACGCACCGGGGTAGGGGATCGGGGCGGGCACATCCTCGACCCCGTAGCCCGCGTAGACCTCGGGCATCCGCCCGTCGAACGCATCCGCTGCCCTTTCGAGCTGCTCGGCCAGCCGCTGCGCCTCGGCGGGGAAGTCCGCGCGCATGAGGCCCTCGATCGCGATGGCCGTGTCGTGCGGCCAGACGGCGCCGCAGTAGTGCGCGAGCGGCCAGTAGCGCGGCGCGTCGGTCGCCATCGTGCGCAGCCCGAAGCCGGAGGAGAGCCGTGCGTCGAGCAGCAGGCGCGCGACCTCGGCCTCCTCGACGCGGCTCAGCAGCGTCGTGCCGATGAGCTGCCCGATGTCGCTCACGAGCGTCTCGACCGGGGTGCCGTCGGCGTCGATCGCCATCGCCGGGAAGCGGTCGCCGTCGTGCTCGACCCAGAACGCGTCGCGGAACCGCGCGCGCAGCCGCTCGGCCCACGTGCGCCAGCGTCCGCCGTCGTCGCCGAGCGCGTCGAGCAGCTCGGCGGCGCCGACCGCGGCGCGGCATGCGAGGCCCTGCGCCTGCGCCGTCGCGACGGGGTGGGCGGGCGCGGCGGCGGCCGCATCGCGCTCGGGGAGGCGCATGCCGTCGGGGTCGTCCTTCCAGCCCTTGCCCGACAGGCCCATGCCGCT
>DASSWM010000227.1:0-3389 GCA_035704865.1 Agrococcus sp. | reverse complement strand
GACGCCGTAGACGATGAGGCCGACGGCGATCACCACGAGCGCGACGACGCCGCCCGGCACGGTCGTGAGCGACTGCAGCGCGCCGTCGAGGCCGCCGGCCTCCTCGGCGTCGTGGCTCGCGGCCGCGATGACGAACAGCACGCCGACGATGACGACCGCGATGCCCTTCGCGACGTAGCCGGTGGCGCCGAGCGTGTCGACGAGCCGCCGGAAGCGGGCGGGCGGCGCGACGTCCTCGCGGAACTTCAGCCGCACGCCGCGCACGGCGAACGTCACGCCGATGCCGACGATCGCGAGCCCGATCGCGCCGAGGAGCCAGAGTCCGAAGGGGTTGGCCATGAGCTCGGCGGAGATCGACTCGGTGCCCTCCTCGCTGTCAGACGAGCCGCCCACGGCGTAGACGAGCGCGGTCGCGCCGACGACGGCGTACGCGATCGCGCGGCCGCCGGAGCGCACGGCGTCCTTCCAGTCGCGCCGCGACGCCGCGACCGCCGTCACCGCCGAGTGCAGCGCGAGCCCGATGAGCGCGATGCCGACCGCCCACAGCGCGATGCCGCCGAGCGGCGTCTGCTGCAGCGCCCGCATCGCGCCGGATTGGTCGGCGGAGCCGCCCGCACCGAAGGCGACGCCGAGCGCGATGCCGCCGATGATGAGGTGGACGATGCCGTTGGCGACCTGCCCGACGCCCTCGACCCAGTCGGCGGCGCGGCTGCGCTCGGCCGCTCCGGCGGCGTCCTGCGCCTTGTCGGTCGCTCGTCCCGCCTTGTCGCGCGCCTTCGACGCCATGAAGCGCGCGCTGCTGTTGCCATCGGCCATGAGCCAACCGTACGCGTCAGCGGCTCGGCGGCCCACTGGCATTTGGTAATGGCGTTATCCACCTGTGAGCCGCCAAGATATCCGCATGACCGGAGGACGCCGTCCTGTGATCCGCACGCCCGACCAGCGGGTCCGGGTGTTCGTGAGCTCGACGCTGCGCGAGCTGGCCGACGAGCGCCGCGCCGTCCGAGCGGCGGTCGAGCGCCTGCGGCTCGCGCCGGTCATGTTCGAGCTGGGCGCGCGGCCGCACCCGCCGCGGGCGCTCTACCGCTCGTACCTCGCCCAGAGCGACGTGTTCGTCGGCATCTACGGCGACAGCTACGGCTGGGTGGCGCCCGACGAGGAGCTCTCGGGGCTCGAGGACGAGTACCGCCTGGCGCCGCCCGGGATGCCGAAGCTCATCTACGTCCGCGCCTCCGAGCAGCGCGAGCCGCGACTCGCGGCGCTCATCGCGCGCATCCAGGCGGACGACACCGCGGCCTACCTCCCCTTCGCCACCGCCGAGGAGCTCGAGGAGCAGGTCGCCAGCGACCTCGCGACGCTCCTGGCGGAGCGCTTCGACGAGTCGCGCCTGGCCGCCGAGGGCGGCCCGGAGGAGATCCCGCCGACGCCCGATTCCCGCCTGCCCGTGCCCTACACATCCACCATCGGCCGCGAGACGGAGCTCGCCGAAGTGCGGGCGCTGCTCGCGCAGGGCGAGCACCGCGTCATCAGCCTCGTCGGGCCCGGCGGCATCGGCAAGAGCCGCCTCGCGGTCGAGATCGCGCGCGCGGTCGAGGACCTGTACCCGGACGGCCGCTACTTCCTGCCCCTCGAGGGCGTGTTCGAGCCCGGCCTGCTGCTGCCGACGATCGCCTACGTGCTCGGCATCCGCGACAACGGCGAGGCGGCGCTCGAGGAGCGCATCGCGCGGGCGCTCGCGGGCAGGCGCGTGCTGCTCGTGCTCGACAACTTCGAGCAGATCGTGGAGGCCGCGCCGCTGCTCGTGCGGCTGTTCTCGGTGGCGCCCAGTGCCGGGTTCCTGGTCACGAGCCGCACGGTGCTGCGCATCCGCGGCGAGCGCGTCTACGAGGTGCGCGCGCTCGGCGTGCCCGAGGGCGTGGCCCGCAGCGCCGAGCGCGTGGGCAGGTCGGCCGCGTGCCGGCTCTTCGTCGACCGCGCGCAGGCCGTGCAGCCCGACTTCGCCCTCACCGACGACAACGCCGCCGCGGTCGCCGACATCTGCCAGCGCCTCGAGGGTCTGCCGCTCGCGATCGAGCTCGCGGCCGCGAAGGCGCGGCTGCTCACGCCGCAAGGCATCGCCGAGCGGCTCGAGCAGAGCCTGCCCATGCTCACCGCGGCAGCACGCGACCTGCCGGATCGCCACCGCACGATGCGCGCCACGATCGACTGGAGCGTGAGCCTGCTCGCGCCCGAGCATCGCGCGCTGCTCGAGGACCTGGGCGTGTTCGCGCGCCAGTTCACGCTCGAGGCCGTCGAGGCGCTCGGGGCCGGGCGGGCGTGGGAGGGGCAGGCGATGGACGGCATCGCCGCGCTCGTCGACGCATCCCTCGTGAAGCAGTCCGAGATCGGCGGCCGCTCGGTGCTCTCGCTGCTCGCGGTCGTGCGCGAGCACTCGCTCGGCCGGCTCAAGGAGCGTGGCGAGGCTGCGCGCATGCGTGCGGCGCACGCCGACTACTACAGCGCGCTCGTCGCCCGCGTCGCACCCGGGCTGCGCGGCGCCGGCCAGGGCGACTCGGTCGTGCAGCTCGGGCTCGAGCTGCCCAACCTGCGCGCCGCCGTGCGCCACCTCGTGCACACCGACCGGCTCGACGACGCGGGCGACTTCGCGTGGCGGCTGCTCGTCTACTGGTGGATCGCCGGCTTCTTCGGCGAGGTGCGGGTGTGGATGCTCGAGCTGCTCGGCAAGGAGCAGCCCATCACGCCGCACACGCGCGCCGTCGCCTGGTTCTTCTCGCTCTGGAGCGAGCTGTGGCAGCGCCCCACCGAGCAGGTGGTCGCCGGTCTCGCCGAGTGCGTGCGGCTGTTCAGCGAGAGCGGCGACGAGGACGCCGCGGCCATGAGCGTCGCCGCGCGCGCCACCGCGCGGCTGCAGCTGCCGCTGCCGGAGCTCGACACGGCCGAGCGCGAGCTGGGCGAGGCCGTCGAGCGGCTGCGCGCGGTCGGCAACCCGTGGGCGGAGGCGATCACGGAGGTCTCGCGCGGGCGGCTCGCGTGGCTGCGGGGGCTCACCGACGACGCGCAGGCGCGGTTCGACCGCGCGACCGAGGTCGCCGAGGCGAGCGGCGACCTCTTCACGCTCTCGGTTGCCGGCAACCACCAGGCGCGCCTGCAGCTCGTGCGCGGCGAGATCGACGCGGCCGAGGCCGGCTGCGTGCGCACGCTGCTCGTCTCGATCCGGCTGCACTTCGACGAGGGCATCGCGTACGGCCTCGAGGGGCTGTGCGCCGTGGCGGCCGCGCGCGGCGACGGCGAGCGGGCCGGGGCGCTCTCGGCCGCCGCGATGGCCATCCGGCACCGGATCGGCGTCTTCGACGCCGAGGTGTTCACCGTGCACACGCCGCAGCTCGACG
>DASSWM010000226.1:0-3393 GCA_035704865.1 Agrococcus sp. | reverse complement strand
CATGACCACGCCCAGCCCCTTGGCGTGCGCGGCGTCGACGAAGCGCTTGAGCCCGTCGGGGCCGCCGTACGGGTCGTGCACGGCGTACCACGCGACGCCGTCGTAGCCCCAGTTGCGGGTGCCGTTGAAGCCGTTGACGGGCAGCAGCTCGACGTGCGTGACGCCGATCTCGAGCAGGTGGCTGAGCCGCTCGGCCGCCGCATCGAGCGTGCCCTCGCGCGTGAACGTGCCGACGTGCAGCTCGTACAGCACGCCGCCCGCGATCGGCCTGCCCGTCCAGTCGGCGTCCTGCCAGTCGTGGGCGGATGCGTCCCACACGCGGGAGCGCTTGTGCACCCCGTGCGGCTGGCGCAGGCTGCGGGGGTCGGGCAGCACCGCGTCGTCGTCCCCGACCTGGAAGCCGTAGTCGGCCGCGGGCGCGGCCGCATGCCACCAGCCGCCATCCTCCTGGGCCATCTCGACCGACTCGTCGCCCGCGACGACGCGCATGCGCTCGGCGTGCGGCGCCCAGACCCGGTACTCGTGCGACTCGCTCATGCCGTGTCCTCCCTCGTGAGGAGCGCGACGGGCGCGACGCCCAGCAGCACCCCCAGCGGCACCTCGCCGCCGCGCAGGTCGCGGCCGGTGAGCGACTCGTGCCAGTGGCCCGAGGGCAGCTGGATGGTCGTGTCGCCCCAGCCGCCCGCCGCCGCGAGCCCGATGGGCAGCCGCGTCGCGACGGCGATCGCGCCGCCGCGGTCGTACGCGATCACGTGGTCGGCGGCCGTGCCGTGGGCGAGCAGCGGCTCGTACTGCTCGAAGCGCTCCGGATGCGCGCGGCGCAGGCGCAGGGCCTCGCGCACGAGCCGGGTCTTGGCGACCTCGAGCGACCACTCGCCCGACAGCGGCGACGCGGCCTCGTGCCGCAGCGCATCCATCCGCTCCCAATCCACCGGGCGGCGGTTGTCGGGGTCGACGAGCGACTGCTCGAGCGCCTCGGCGCCCTGGTAGACGTCGGGGAAGCCGGGGATCGTGAGGTTCAGCAGCTTCGCCGAGAGCACGTTGGCGCGGAAGCCCGCCTCGGTCTCGGCGAGGAACGCCTCGACGTCGCTGCGGGCCGGCTCGGCCAGCACGTGCCGCACGAGCTCGGCCAGATGATGCTCGAAGCGGGTGTCGGGGTCGGTCCAGTGCGTGATGGCGTCAGCCTCGCGCGCGGCCTTCTGCAGGTAGGCGACGAGGCGCTCCTCGGTCGCGGGCCAGGCGCCGACGACCGCCTGCAGCAGCAGGTTGACGAACGCGCGGCCCTCGCGCGGCGCGAAGACCAGCAGGCGGTCGAGCAGCGCCTCCCATGCCTCCGGCACCTCGGCGATCGTCGTGATGCGCGCCCGCACGTCCTCGCCGCGCTTCGTGTCGTGCGTCGAGAGCGCGTTCATCGCGTTCGGCCACTCGGTCTGCCGGCGGCCCATCGCGGCGTGGAAGCCCGGCACGTCGATCGCGAAGACCTCGGGATCGCCGCCCACCTCGTTGAGGCTCGTGAGCCGCGAGTAGCGGTAGAACGCGGTGTCCTCGACGCCCTTCGCCATCACCATGCCGCTCGTCTGCTGGAACCGCAGCGCCACCGGCTGCCGCGCGTTGCCGAGCACGGGCAGCAGCAGCTCGATCGTGGCGGCGAGGTCGGGCCGGCGCCGCTTGGCGCGCTCGGCGGCGGTGCCGAGGTGGGCGAGCCCCTCCGGCAGGTAGGAGCGGTAGACCGGGAAGCACGCGAGCAGCTCGGCGATCGCGTCGGCGGTGTCGGCCGGCGCCCGCTCGCCCAGGGCGTCGGCCGCCCGCGCCTCGCGCTCGAGGCGCAGCACCTCGGCGCGCAGGATCGTGTCGGCGATGCGCCGCTTCGTGCGGTGCGTCATGTCGGACCAGTCGACGCTCTCGCCGCCGCGCAGCCGCGCGTCGAGCGCGTCGAGCGTCGCGGCCGCGGCGTCGTCGGTGAGCACGCGGTCGATGAGGCCGAGCGTGTCGTAGCCCGTGGTGCCGGCCGTCGCCCAGCGCGGCAGCTCCTCCCCCGGCTCGAGGATCTTCTCGACCAGCACGAAAGCGCCGCCCGTGAGCCGGTCGAGGTCGTCGAGGTAGCCGGCCGGGTCGCGCAGTCCGTCGGGGTGGTCGACCCGCAGTCCCTGCACGAGCCGCTCGTCGAACCAGCGCTGGATCTCGACGTGCGACGCCTCGAAGACCTCCGGCAGCTCGACGCGCACAGCCGCGAGCGACGAGACCGCGAAGAAGCGGCGGTAGTTCAGCTGGTCGTCGCCCTGCTTCCAGTGGCCGAGCCGGTAGTGCTGCCGCTCGAGCACCTCCTGCGGCGTGCCGGCGCCCGTGCCGGGCGCGACCGGCAGCTTCGTCTCCCAGTAGCGCAGCGCCTCGCGGTCGCGATCGAGGCTCAGGTGCGCGACCGTGCCGTCCTCCGACCAGTCGTTGTCGCCGACGATGGGCAGCAGCAGCTTGCCGCCGCCGGCGTCCCAGTCGATGTCGAACGCGTCGGCGAGCGGGCTCTCCCGGCCGTCGCGCAGCACCTGCCACCACCAGCTGTTGTGCTCGGGCGTCGCCACTCCCATGTGGTTGGGCACGATGTCGACCAGCACGCCCATGCCGAGCCGCTGCGCCTCCTGGGCCAGCGCATCCAGCCCCTCTGCCCCGCCCCTGGCTTCGTCGATGCGGGCGTGCGAGACGACGTCGTAGCCGTGGTCGGAGCCCGGCTCCGCCTGCAGGATCGGCGAGAGGTAGACCCAGTCGACGCCGAGGTCGGCGAGCGCCTCGAGCCGCTCGGCCGCGTCGAAGAGGGTGAACCCCGCGTTGATCTGCAGTCGGTACGTGCTCTGCGGCGTGCGCACGGCGTCTCCTTCGGTCAGCGGTCGGGTTCGGCCTGGTCGGGCTGGCCGGCCTTCGGGGCGGATGCGTGCAGCGGGCGCTCGGCGGACGGGCGCGGCTCGGGCGTCGTCTCACGCCCGTTGCTGCTGGTGCTCCCGGCCGCGATCGAGGCGGCGACCGAGTAGTCCTGGTCGACGGGCGGCACGTGCTCGCGCAGCAGCGCGAACGAGCGCGGGGCGAGCCTGCCGACCTCGCCCGCCTGGAGGGGACCCGCCGGCTCCTCCTCCGCACCCGTGTCGATCAGGACATCCCACGCCTCTGCGTACTCGGCGGGCGGGAGCGTCAGCTCGCGCTCCTCCTCGGAGGCGTTGCAGTAGATGAGGAAGTGGTTGTCGACGATGCGCTCGCCCCGCTGACCGCGGCCCGGGATGCCGTTGCCGTTGAGGTACATGCCGAGCGTCTTCTCCGCCTCCATCGACTGCCAGTCGTCGGCCTCCATGGGGGTGGCGTCGGGGCGCAGCCACACGATGTCGTTGAGCCGCTCACCGTCGCCCGTGC